>JALYJV010000377.1 GCA_030775105.1 Pseudomonadota bacterium
CATCCCCACACTGACGACCTATGCGCGTGCGCTCGCGAACTGCGGCGATGAGGATGCTGCTGAAATCGTCTGGGAGCGCGTGATCGCGCTGTCGCCGCAACGCTTTGAGGGTTACCAGGGACTCGCCGAAGTGCAGTTCCTGCGCGGCCAGCTGCAACGGGCGCAAAGTACCTTTGCGCGCGGTGTCGACGCGGTGCCTGACGCGCCGGAGTTGCATATGGGCTTGGCGCAGCTGAAAGAGGACCACGGCGACCGTGAGGGCGCCGAGGCTGCGTTCCGCGAAGCCCTGCGGCTGCGTCCAGACTGGCCGACGGCGCTCGAAGGTCTTCTGACCTTGATCCGAGGGAAGGCCGAACCAGAACTGATCGCGCGTGCGCGTGCGGTAGTCGACGATGTGCGGCGGTCGCCGCAGGATCGCGCCAATGTTGGCTTCGGACTCGGCAAAGCGCTCGATGCGAAGGATCCGCAGGCTGCCTTTACAGTCTGGGAAACGGCGAACAAGGCGCGGCGCGCACAGATCGGTCCGTTCGACCGCCAGAAAACGGCTGCGCGTGTGGATCGCACGATCGATGTCTTCACGCCGCAGCAGATCGCGCGACTTGCAAGCGTGGGTCATCCGGACCAGCGCCCGGTATTCGTCATCGGCATGCCGCGTAGCGGTACCTCACTGGTCGAGCAGATACTGGCAGCACATCCAGACGCGACCGGCTACGGCGAGCTGCCCGATATCTCGCGCATCGCACGCGCCATGCCGCAGCGCAGTGGCTCGATCCAGCGTTGGCCCGAGGCGCTGTCCGCCGTGAACGGGCAGACCCTGCAAGCAGCAGCGGCCGGCTACCTGAACACACTGGAGCGCCGCAACCCCTCTGCTGCGCGGCGCTTGATCGACAAAGCACCACTCAACTTTTTCCACGTGGGGCTCATCGCGCTGCTGTTCCCGAACGCGCACATCGTCTGGTGCCGGCGCGACCCGCGCGACATCTGCATTTCCATCTACGGCGAAAATTTTGCACTGGAGCAGGCGTTTGCGACGGATCTTTCGGATCTTGGCTTCTACTATGTCCAGTACATGAGGTTGATGCGTCACTGGCAGGCTGTCCTGCCAGGGCGCATCCACGAATGTGTCTATGAGCAACTGGTTGAAGCGCCCGAAGTCCAGGCGCGTGCATTGATTGCCGCAGTGGGCCTGCCCTGGAACGAGGCCTGCCTCAGATTCCACGAGCAGGACCGCCCGGTGTTGACGCCCAGCCGCTGGCAGGTCCGGCAGCCGATGTATTCCAAGGCGGTGGGGCGCTGGAAGCGCTATGAGCGATGGATCTCGCCGTTGATTGCGGCGCTCGGCGACGAAGTGGCTGTCTGAGGGCGATCGTCAGGTTTGAGTTTGCACTGGGGCGGTTGGCGACGCAGTGCACTCTCTATCGAAGTCGCCGAGTATCGGCACCATTGCGAGCAATGCGTCCCGTTCCGGCAGTGTCAGATGCGGATTCCATGCATCCACGATGAGCACGACGCGCGTGTCCGTGCCGCGATTCCAGGCTTCGTGTTCGAAGGTGTCGTCGAAAGCCACGATTTCACCCGGCTGCCAGATGTGCGGCACGCCGCCAACGACCAGTGCACAGTCTGGCGGAACCATCAGCGGCAGGTGCATCACGACACGTGTATTGGTGTCGCCGTGATGCGGAAGGATGTGCGTCCCCGGAGTCAGCATCGAGAAGCAGACTTCAGGGGCGTGGTCGCGGATGTGAGCTAGCGGGCTGGCTTCGAGCAACGACGATGTCACCGGACAGGCGGCATGTGAATCGTCATGGCGTTTGCCGTGCCGATAGAAGAAAAAAGCATCCCATACCGCTGCCGTGCCGCGATCGTTGCGCAGTTGGCGGTCGGTCTGAGCCCCCGAAACATCGCCAAGGAACGGCTCAAAGCGCTTCTGCTCGGAGGTCAGCACCGAGTGCAGTTCCGCCTGGATTGCAGTCGTGGCGCGCTCGAATGCGTCTGCCCACGGAAACAGGTCGCGAGCGAAGTAAGGCGTCGTCGGCAAGTCCGGAAACCACAGCGCCTTGGGTTTCTGCCTGGCATCTGCGGGCTGGCTGGGTGTCTCGCCAAGATAGGCGGCGATGCAGCGATCGACGCGTTCGAGTGATGCGCGGCCGTGCTGGTCACGCACGGCTGCCAGCGCATCGTCGATCAGGCTGCGCCGCTGTTGTCGCGTCCGTTCGATCGCCAGCTTCACATCGTTGCGCAGCAGGGGCGCCGTGCTGTCTGCCGATTGCCACAGTCCGCGTCGCTGTGCGGTGCTGACGGCGCGGACGTATTCGACGGCGGCGGCGCGCATCTGGCCCAGTGCGGTCAGCACATGGCCCAGGAACAATCGGGCGATGTGCCGTTCGGGCGAGTGGGCGAGTGCGGCCTGCAAGGCAAGCCGCGCGGCTTCCGGATTTCCGGCGTGCAGCAGCGCGATGCCGGCGCCCTCGTTGACCGCGGGATCGCTCGGCGATAGCCGGCGTGCCCGTTCGAGCAGATCAAGGGCTTCCACATGCCGGCCTCGCAGGGCTTCCCTGCCGCCTATGTAGGTCAGTGCTTCGCCCTGATCGGCGTTCTGCTCGAGTGCCCTCTTATAGTGCACCTCGGCCAGATCCGGCCGACCCTGCTGCAGGGTGCCGCGCGCCAGCTGTAGCGCCTGCTCGATTGATGTCGACTCGTACTGGCTCATCGGATGCCTTGTGATTGCAGGGGACGACTGACGAAATTGTCGCACGCTCGTACTGTCGGAGCGGGCTGGGCGTGCAGAGCCGCGGCTCGAAGGTGTCGATGTTACTCACGCGATAACTATTCAACGCGAAATACCTGCGATATGGTCGAGTTGTCGCCTCGATGCGACTCTTGAATATAAACGGAGGGCAGTTAGGAAACTCAATATTACTTTGGCTGCAGTGGTCCTCGGCCTTGCAGCAGGAAGCGCTTTTGCCGGGCCGGTGAATATCAACTCGGCGGACGAGGCCGCGCTGGCCAAGGAGCTGACCGGCGTCGGGCCGGCCAAGGCGGAGGCCATCGTCAAAGATCGCAAGTAGAAAGGGCCTTTCAAGAGTCCCCAGGACCGCGGTCGAGTCGATGGCATCGGCGATGCGCTGATCGAGCAGAACAAGGACAACATCAAGATCAAGGATTGAATGATTGAAGGCCAGGAGCCTGCATGTCCGCAACGTGGCCTTCGGCCCCGCGGAGCCTGGCAAGCTGCAATATCCGGGCACTGTTCTGAAGCTGAAAAAAAATACATAACCTGACGACCGCATTCTAGATGGCCTAAGGGAGGGATTGAGGCGAACCGCGGTTCGCCTTTATTTTTGCTCGGAGGAATGGCATCGAACGGTAATGTCTGGCCGGATTTCCGCCCGGATTTGGGTGGAAATACTGTTATTGCCGGGCCGGATATTGGTGCTACCATCGGCGCTTCATAGGTGGGCCCAATGGTCGGCGGATTCGGCCCGCGACGTATTTATTTCCCAGTCAAAGGAATTTCGTTCATGTCAGAAAGCCTGTTTCGAACTGCCATGTTGAAGCGCAGCGGATGGGCCGTGGCCGGTCTGCTGGCGTCGTCGGTTGCATTTGCGCAATCGACAGCAACGGCAACCCGGGCGGTCAATGAGCAGGTCGGTGCCGAGCAGGCCGCCCAGGCCGCGCAAGGCGAGGTCGACAAGCTTGACGACCAGACCCGGTCGTCGGTTGCCGAGTACCGCGCGGTCATTCAGGAAACTGAAAGTCTCAAGCGCTACAACGAGCAGCTCGCGCTGCAGCTGAATTCTCAGCAGACTGAGATGAAGGCGATGGGCGATCAGCTGCTGGAAATCGAGACGACCAGTCGCGAAATCGTGCCTTTGCTGCAGAAGATGCTCGCGACAATGGACGAGTTCGTGAAGCTCGATGTGCCGTTCCTGCCTGATGAGCGCAGCAAGCGCGTCAACGGCCTCAAGGACATGATGGCCCGAGCCGACGTTTCGATCGCAGAAAAGTATCGCCGTATCGTCGAGGCCTATCAGGTCGAAATGGAATACGGCCGCACGATCGAGGCCTATGAAGGCAAGCTCGACGACCGCACGGTCGAATTCCTCCGCGTCGGTCGCGTTTCGCTGATGTACCAGACGCTCGACGGCAAGGAAACCGGTTACTGGGATGCCAGCGCCAAGGCCTGGGTTGAAGACGGCGCCTATCGCGACGCGATGCGTCGTGGCCTGAAAGTCGCCAAGAAGGAAGGCGCCCCCAATCTGATGATCGCACCGGTCGCCGCGCCGAAGGAGACGAAGTAAATGAGCCGTTCACTCTCCAAGACCGCCGCCGCGCTATTGCTCATTGCAAGCGCTGCGATCCCGGGCCAGGTCTTTGCGGCGCCTGCCGCTTCGCTTGACCAACTGCTCGAGCAGACGCGCAATGCGCGTGCCGCCGAAGCCAAGGAAAACCAGGAACGCATCGCCAAGTTCCAGCGCGAGCGTGACCAGCAGACGCGCATGTTGGCGGAAGCCAACGCAGTCCTGGCACAGCAGCAGGCCCGGTCCAACCAGCTGTCGGCGGCATTCGACGCCAACGAAAAGAAGCTGACCGAACTGCAGGCTGCGCTCGACGTCAAGGTCGGCAATCTTGGCGAAATGTTCGGTGTCGTACGACAGGTCGCCGGCGACTTTGCATCGGTCGCGACGACCTCGATGATTTCCGAACAGTATCCGGAGCGCGTCGAGTTCGCCCAGAAGCTGGCGCAGACCAAGGCGCTGGCGTCGATTGCAGATCTCGAAACCTTCTGGTTCGAGATGCAGCGCGAAATGACCGAGACCGGTCAGACCGTCAGGTACAAGACCAAAGTGGTCGCACCGGACGGCACGCCGTCCGAGCTGGAAGTGACGCGTGTCGGTGCTTTCAGCGCGATCAGTGAAGGCGAGTTTCTGAACTACCTGCCGTCGGTCAAGAGCTTCACGGTGTTTTCGCGTCAACCGGACGGCAACTGGACAAGCATCGCCGACGATTTCGAGGGCGAGAGCGAAGGCTACAACGAGATGGTGATCGACCCGACGCGCGGCGTGCTGCTGTCGCTGTTCGTGCAGCGCCCGACTTGGGTCGAGCGTATCAGCCATGGCGAGGCGGTCGGCTACGTCATCATCTTCGTCGGCATCGTCGGTGCCATCCTCGCCATCTGGCAGTTCCTTTATCTCCTGAAGGTAAGCGCGGCAGTGCGCCGTCAGCTCAAGGACACTTCACGCCCGCAGACGGACAACCCGCTGGGTCGTGTACTTGCCACCTTCAAGGGCGATGGCTCGCGCATCGAGGAGGATGCCGAGATTGTCGAGCTGCGCATTTCCGAGGCCGTGCTGCGCGAGGTGCCCGTGCTCGAACGCTTCCAGTCCTTCCTGCGCCTGGCAGTCGCGGCCGGCCCGCTGCTCGGTCTGGTCGGTACCGTCATCGGCATGATCATCACCTTCCAGGCGATCACCGAATCCGGTTCGGGCGACCCGAAGCTGATGGCAGCCGGTATCTCGGCGGCCATGATCGCGACCGTGCTCGGCCTGGGTATCGCCGTGCCGCTGCTGTTCATGAATGCGGCGCTGACGTCGCGTTCAAGGGCAATCATCCAGATTCTCGACGAGCAGAGCGCCGGCATGCTGGCAGAAAGTCTCGAGGCGAAGCGCAGTGCTTGATCTGCTTGCAGCGCCGTTCCGCTCGGTTGGCGAGCTCATCGAATCCGGTGGGCCGATCGTCGAGTGGATCCTGATCAGTTGTGTCCTGATGTGGACGCTGATCATTGAACGCTATTGGTTCTTCAAGAATCGCCTGCCGCGGCTGGCAGGCGAGATATTGAGCCAGTGGCAGGCGCGCTCCGATCACCAGACCTGGAAAGCGCGACAGGTCAGGCGCGCGATGATTTCCAAGTTGAATGCGGCGATGACGGCCAATATGCAGGTGCTGCGGGTGCTGGTGCCAATGGCACCGCTTCTGGGGCTGCTCGGCACCGTCATGGGCATGCTCAGCATCTTCGATTCGATGGCAGCCAAAGGCTCGGTCGACGCCATCGCCATGGCGGATGGCGTGTCTGAAGCCATGGTCTGCACGATGACCGGTCTGGCGGTGAGTATTTCCGGCTTGCTGCCGGTCAACCGTTTCCAGTCCCGCATCCGTCAGCAGACGGAATTGCTCGCAGACAAGTTCACGTACTGATATGCGCATGCGCCGCCAATCGTTGGAGCACGACACCGCCGACACCGGCATCGACCTCGCGCCGATGCTCGATTTCGTCCTGAACCTGCTGATCTTCTTCATCATCACTGCGGTCTTCATCAAGGAGATTGGCCTGCCGGCGAGCCGGCCGACGGCGAAGGCAGCGGAGAGCAAGGAGGCCAGCGTCATCGCGATCACGATCAAGGCAGACGGCTCGGTGTTCGTCGGCAACCGTCAGACCGATCTACGTCAGGTGCGCGCCGCGATCGAGCGTCTGCATTCACAACGCCCAGACGACGTTGTTGTCGTCGGTTCCGAGTCCGAAGCCCCAACGGGTGTGCTGGTCCAGGTCATGGATCAGGTTCGGCAGGGCGGGATCGAAAATATCTCGATCGCCGCGAGCAACTAGAAGAGTCCTAGCCCCATGCGTTCACGTCGACACGTGGAACTGAGTGAGGAAACCGGTATCGACCTCGCGCCGATGCTCGATTTCGTCCTCAACCTGCTGATCTTTTTCATCATCACGACGTCGTTCGTGAAGGAAGCCGGCGTCACGGTGACCAAGCCGGAAGCCGAGACCGCCGAATACAACCAGACCGGCAATATCCTGGTCGCAATCCGTCCCAATGGCGATATCTGGATCAATCGTCGCAAGCTTGATGTTCGCGATGTGCGCAACGTCATCGAGCGCATGCATGCCGAGCGCCCGGAAGACACGGTCGTCATCCTCGCGGACGAGGCATCGCAGACCGGCATATTGACCCAGGTCATGGATCAGATTCGCAGCGGCGGCGTGCAGTCGGTTTCGATTGCCGCGCTGGGCAGCGGAGGCTAGGCGCATGGTGATGCAAGACAGCGCTGTGCGTTTTCTGCTCCCTCTGGTGGCTGCTGTGGTCGTTTCGTTCCTGTTGTTCTGGAGCTTGCACATACTGATCCACGGAGGGCATGGCGCGCTCGACGATTCGCAGACCCTGCAGACGATCGATTTTGTTCGCCTCAAGCGCGCCACCGAGCTCGAAACCAAGCAGCGCCAGAAGCCGGAAAAGCCGCCGCCGCCGAAACAGCCGCCGCCGCCGAAGTTGTCCGTCGCCTCGCAGGCCAAGCCGGACATGGCGCCGACGCAGTTCATGATGCCGAACATGAATCTGCCGACGAGCATTTCCGGTGGTCCGTTCCTCGGCTCATTCGCCGCGGGCGATATCCAGGGTGATGCCGAGCTGATTCCGTTGGTGCGCATTGCACCGCAATTTCCGCGTCAGGCCGCACGGGATGGCATCAGCGGTGAAGTGGTGCTTGAAATCACGGTGGGTCCGGATGGCACGGTCAAGTCCGCCCGTGTGAAGAGCGCCAAGCCGCGCGGCTACTTTGAATCAGCAGCAGTTGCTGCAGCCTACAAGGGGCGTTTCCGGCCCAAGGTGGTCGACGGCAAGCCCCAGGAAACCAAGGGTGAGTACACCGTCAAATTCAACATAGGCACAGAATGATGACGCACGCACTCAAATCCATTGCGATCGCGCTGGTGGCAACGAGCGCGATGTTCCTTGGGTCGACTTCGATCGTGCAGGCGCAGGAGCCGGCACCGGTCGCGAAGAAGGAGCGCAAGGCTACCGGCACGCTTTCAGAAGGCGCGTATCGCCAGCTGGAGCGCATCCACGAACTCATCGGCAAGAACAAGAACGATGAAGCGCTCGAGAAAGCCAAGGCGATGCTCGATCGTGTCGGCAATGACTACGAGCGTGCGATGGTCCGTCAGACCATGGCGTTCATCTACATCTCGCAGAACAACTACAAGGCCGCGATCGCCGGCTTTGAAGAAGCGCTCAAGCTTGAGGCGCTGCCGCAGCAGCCCTACGAGCAGATGATCTACAACCTGGCGCAGCTGTATTTTCAGGACGAACAGACCGACAAGGCCATCGAAAAGATGGAGCTGTACTTCCGCGAAGCTTCGACCAAGCCGCCTTCGGATGCCTACATCCTGCTGGCCAGTGCGTATGCGGATCGCAAGCGCTTTGCCGCTGCGCTGCCTTATGTCGACAAGGCCTTGGCCGAGACCAAGGAGCCGAAGGAATCCTGGCTGCAGCTCAAGCTCGCACTGCACTATGAGCTCAAGCAGTTTGCTCAATGCGCCGAAGTGCTGATCCGTCTGGTCTCGCTGGTTCCGGTCAAGGAAGACTACTGGAAGCAGCTGTCGAGCATCCTGTTTGAAATCAAGAAGGACAAGGAATCGCTGGCGGTGCTCGCGCTGGCTGACCGTCAGGGCTTCCTCGACACCGAGGGCGAGCTGCGCAATCTGGCCAACATCTATCTGCTGCTGGAGATTCCGCAGAAAGCTGCGCTGGTGCTTGAGCGTGGCGTGAACCAGAAAGTGCTCAAGGCTGACGAGAAGACCCTGAGTCTGATCGGCGACGCCTGGACGATGGCGCGTGACTACGACAAGGCCGAGGCTGCGCTGAACAGGGCTGCCACGGTTTCCGACAACGGTGAAATTGCTTTTCGACTCGGTCAGATTTTTGTCGAGGACGAGCGTTGGAAGGAAGCGCTTGATGCGCTGAGCAAGGCGCAGGCCAAGGGCATCAAGAAGATGGGTGAAGCTGCCTATCTCGAAGGCATTGCCGCCTTCCAGTCCGGCAATCGCAACCGGGCGCGTGATGCGCTGCACCGCTCGCAGAGGTATGAAGAAACGCGCAATTCCGCCGGTCAGTGGTTGAATCACATCGAGCAGACCGAGGCCGCCGAGGCCATGGCTGCCGAAGCGACTGAAGCGCTGAAGCAGGCCAAGCAAGAAGCCGAAGAAGCGGAAAAGTCAAAGGTTAACTAATACCGGGCGGTTCAATTGGCGGCGTCACGTTCAGTTCAGCTGTTCGCCGCATTTGCGACCGTCTACCTGGTCTGGGGCTCGACGTATCTTGCGATACGCATCGGTGTCCAGGATCTGCCGCCGGTCTTGTTTGCCGGCATGCGCTTTCTCATCGCTGCACCGCTGATGTTCGCCTATGCGTGGTCGCGTGGCGCGCGTCTGCCGACCGTGCGTCGCGACTGGGGCGTCATCACCGTGACGGCGCTGCTGATGCTTGCCGGTGCCAACGGCATGGTGACCTGGAGCGAGCAGTGGGTCGAGTCGAATCAGGCCGCACTGATCGTTGCGACATCGGCGCTGTGGATGGCCTGGTTTGGCAGCTGGGGCGGTCAGGGCGAGCGCATCTCGCCGCTGGCGCTTGCCGGTCTACTGCTCGGGTTTTTCGGCGTCGCACTGCTCGTCGGTTCGGGTATGCATCTGCAGCTCGCGCCCTGGTATGCCTATGGTGCCTTGAGTCTGTCGCCGATTCTCTGGGCCGCCGGCTCGGTCATCTCGCGCCGCAATGTGCTCAGCTGTGCGCCGCTGATGGCGGCTGCTCTGCAGATGGCGGTGACCGGTGTTGTCATGACTGCACTGGGACTCGCCCTTGGGGATGCGCAGCGCTGGGTTCTGACGCGTGACTCGGCGCTTGCACTGATCTATCTCGCTGTTGCGGGTTCCTGCCTGGGTTACGGCGCGTACTACTGGCTGGTCTATCAGGTCACGCCCTCGCAGCTCGGCACCTATGCCTACGTCAATCCGGCGATTGCAGTCCTGCTCGGCTGGTGGATACTGGACGAGGTCATGCACATGCCGCAGATCATCGGCACGCTG
Source organism: Pseudomonadota bacterium (assembly GCA_030775105.1). GTDB lineage: Bacteria > Pseudomonadota > Gammaproteobacteria > Nevskiales > Nevskiaceae > Solimonas. The sequence goes on from JALYJV010000377.1 coordinate 9,866, forward strand.
GTGATTCTAGCGGGCGTTGCGCTGGTGACGCTGGCGTCGCGCAAGCCTCGCTGAGAATCGGCAGCTTTCGTTTTGCCGGGCAACTGCTAGGCTTCGACCGATGAGTCGGTGGCCTTTCCATAAGCGGTTCGATGCCCTGCAACTGCGACGCTGCGTGCCGTTCGTCCTCGTTGCTCTGTCGGTGCTGCCGCACGCACAGGCCGCGGCACCTGCAAACACGTTGCGCATCGGCAACGGCCCCGAGCCGGAAACTCTCGACCCGCACCGCACGGAAGGCGTCAGCGCCGGCAATATCGTGCGTGACCTTTACGAAGGACTGACTGCGATCGGCGCGGATGGTCAGGCGATTCCTGCGGCGGCGAGAAGATGGAGTCTCAGCGAAGACGGGCTGACCTACACCTTCGAGCTGCACGAAGCACTGCGCTGGTCGAACGGTGAGCCGCTGACTGCTCAGGATTTCGTCGCAGGTCTGCAACGCAGCCTGACGCCGGCAACCGGATCCAATGTGGCGCAGATGCTGCGGCAGATCCGCGGCGCCGCCGCGGTCATCGACGGCAGCGCTGCACCGGCGACATTGGCGGTGACCGCGCCGGACCCGCAGCATGTGGTGATCACACTTGACCAGCCGTTACCGGCGTTCCCCGGCATGCTCACGCATCCGTCGGCCTTTCCTGTGTATGGCGGTGCGCAAGCATCACGCGTCAATGCGCGTGATGACACGCTCGTCAGCAACGGCGCGTATCGCCTGAAGCGCTGGGTCATGCAGTCGCATGTCGAGCTCGAGCGCAATCCCAGTTATCGCGAAGCCGCGCGGGTTGCGATTGAGCATGTGCGCTATGTGACAACAGAAGATATTCATTCCGAGTACAAGCGCTATCGTGCGGGTGATCTCGATGTGACCTACGATATTCCCTTGCCTCAGCTGAAACAGATCCGTAGCGAGTACGGTGAACAGCTCAAGATTGCGCCCTATCTCGGTCTGTACTTCTACGGGCTGAATGTCACGCGGGCACCGCTCGCTGCGCAGGCTGATCTGCGCAAGGCGCTGTCAATGGTCATCGATCGCGAGATCATCGCGCGCAAAGTGCTCAACGGTCTTGCGTTGCCGGCGTACTCTTGGATTCCCCCAGGTACGGCGAACAGCGCTGCGCAGCAGCCGGAGTGGGCAGCATGGCCTTATGCCCGTCGGCTGGATGCGGCGCGCAAGTTGTATGAGAAAGCGGGCTATTCCGCGAACAGGCCGCTGCAGATCCAGATTCGCTACAACACGCACGAGAGCCATCGCCGCGTGGCGACAGTGGTCGCGGCAATGTGGAAACAGACGCTCGGCTTGCAGACCGAGTTCCTCAATGAGGAATTCAAGGTTTTCCTGCACAACCGCAAGCAGCGCGAGAAGACCCAAGTCTACCGCGCGGCGTGGATGGCGGACTACAACGACCCGACCAGCTTTCTCGACATCCTGCGCAGCGCGCACGGCAAGAACGACACGGGCTGGAGCGACCCGGCTTACGATGCCGCGTTGGATTTGGCGCAGCAGACGGTTGATCCGGTACAACGCGCCGCGCTGCTCGCGCATGCTGAGCAGCGACTGTTTGCGGAGACGCCTGCGATTCCGGTCTACTTCTATGTATCGAAGCATCTGGTCAGTCCGCGTGTGCACGGCTGGACGGACAACGTTCTCGACTATCACTACAGCAGGGATCTCAGTCTGAGATGAGCGCCTCGCGATGCTGATGTTCATCCTGCGACGTGCCCTGGCGGGGCTCGTGACGTTGCTCGCGCTGCTGACGCTCGCATTCTTTCTGCTTCGCGCGGCGCCGGGCGGCCCTCTGGATCGAGAGCGCACGCTGACGCCGGCGATTGAGGCTGCGATGGCTGAGCAGTTTCATCTGGACGAACCGTTGTGGCAGCAATACCTGCGCTATGTCGTCGGCGTTGTGCGCGGCGATCTGGGGCCGTCGTTCCAGTACGAGGGGTATCGCGTCAGCGAGCTGATTGCGAGTGGCTTGCCGGCATCATTGCAGCTGGGCGTGCTTGCGCTGTTGCTTGCGCTGCTGATCGGCGTGACGCTCGGCATTGTTGCGGCCTGCCATCGCGATCGCTGGCTGGATCGCAGTCTGATGGCGCTGTCGCTGGTCGGTGTATCGGTACCGACCTTCGTCGTCGCGCCGATCCTGATCCTGTTCTTCGCGGTGCATCTCGGTTGGCTGCCGGCCGGCGGCTGGCAGACCGGTGAGCCAGCAGCCTTGATCCTGCCGGTGCTGTCGCTTGCGCTGCCGCAGATCGCCTATGTCGCCAAGCTGGTTCGCGCCGGCTTTGTCGAGGCGCTGCAGGCGACATTCATGCTGACTGCACGCGCAAAGGGGCTGCCGTTGCATCTGCTTTTGCGTCGTCATGCCGCACGCCCGGCATTGCTGCCGCTGCTGTCGTATTTGGGGCCGGCGGCTGCAGCGCTGATCACCGGCTCGGTCGTGGTCGAACAGATCTTCGCGATTCCAGGTATCGGCCGCTACTTCGTGCAGGGCGCCTTGAATCGCGACTACACGCTCGTCCTCGGCGTGGTGATGCTCTACGGCAGCCTGATCGTGCTGTTCAATCTGATTGTCGACGTGCTGTACGGCGTACTTGATCCAAGAGCGCGGCCGGCATGAGCGCATCAATGGATACGCCGATGCGCAGTCCGGCAGTGATCATTGCGGTCATCGTGCTGGCCCTCGTTGTTCTTGCCGCAGTGGTCGGTCCCTGGTTGAGCCCTCATGCCGTCGACAGCATCGACTTCAACGCCGAGTGGGGCAGTGCGCCTTCGCTGCAGGGGGCACACTGGTTCGGTACCGACAGTCTCGGTCGTGACGTTTTCGTGCGCACGATGGCGGGCGGGCGCCTGTCCTTGCTCGTGGCGCTGGCTGCGACGCTGGTGTCGGTGTTGATCGGCGTCAGCTACGGGGCAACGGCAGGCTTCTACGGCGGGCGTACGGATCAGTGGATGATGCGTGTCGTCGACGTGCTCTATGCATTGCCGTTCATGTTCATCGTGATCCTGCTGACCGTCGCATTCGGACGCAATATGCTGCTGATGTTTGCCGCCATTGGCGCTGTGAACTGGTTGGACATGGCGCGCATCGTTCGCGGCCAGACCCTGGGTCTGCGCCATCGCGAGTTTGTGCTGGCCGCCGAGCTGTACGGCATGCCGCGACACCAGATCGTGCGAAGGCACATCGTGCCGAATCTCACCGCGACCGTGATTGCATACGCGACGCTGACCGTGCCGCATGCAGTGCTGATCGAATCCTTTCTCAGCTTTCTCGGTCTCGGCGTGCAGGAGCCGGCAACGAGCTGGGGAGCGCTGATCAACGACGGCGCACGCGATATGGAAGTCACGCCGTGGGCGCTGGCATTCCCCGTGGCGTTTCTGTCGGCAACGCTGCTGTGTCTTAACGTACTGGGTGAACGACTGCGTCAGACGCTGGACCGCACATGAGTGAAGCCTTGCTCGCCGTCAGTGATCTGCGTGTGGAGCGCCGCCACGGTGCACGCGCGCCTGCGCTCGTCGCAGGTCTCAGCTTCGAGCTGCCAGCCGGGCAGGCACTCGGCATCGTCGGCGAATCCGGTTCGGGCAAGTCGCAGACGGCCTTGGCAATCCTGGGCCTCAGTGATCCGGCATTGCGCGTCAGTGGCAGCATTATGTTCGACAACACCGAGCTGCTCGATCTTTCACCGCAGCGTTGGCGCGCATTGCGCGGCCTGCAGATCGGTACGGTGTTCCAGAATCCCCAGGCGAGCCTCAATCCCTATTTGCGTATTGGCGTGCAGATGTCCGAGGTGCTCGAAGTGCATGCCGGCAGCTCGCGTCGCGAAGCGGAGGCCGAATGTCTGCGCATGCTCGACGCCGTGCAGGTCGCTGACGCCCCGCGGCGCCTGCGTCAGTTTCCGCATGAGCTATCGGGGGGATTGTGCCAGCGAGTCGCCATCGCAATGGCGCTGGTCGCACAGCCGCATCTGCTTATAGCCGATGAGCCTACGACAGCTCTGGATGTCACCACGCAGGCGCAGTTGCTGGATCTCCTGCAGTCGCTGCGAAAATCCCTGAATCTTTCGCTGCTCCTCATCTCGCACGATCTCGGGGTTGTTGCCGAGTTGTGTGATCACGTACTGGTGATGCGCGCTGGGCTGATGGTCGAGCAGGGGGCCGCGTCGCGAATTCTGGAGGCACCCGAGCAAGCCTATACGCGGACCCTGCTGGCCGCCCGGCTTCGTCCCCAGGCCTGATCCGTGCTCTCGGTCGCGGCGTCCGGCTTTTCTCAGGAAAGTGCCGCAGGTGCTTGATTCAGGCTGGTGTGTTGCGAATAGGGCAAGTTACTCAATACACTCCGACCCAGATAAGGTGACAGCGCGTACGAATACGCCGATATTCGACGCCACCGTGCGATTTCAAGGGCTTGTCAGGCCCGTTGATGGTAGGGGATAACAATGAAACAGCGGGAAAGAATCCGTGGCGCGGCGCTCGTCGCATTGCTCGCATTCGGAGGCGCGCTGCATACCGCGCCGGTGCATGCCTTGAGTTTCACTGTGCCCTGGGACGACCAGGAAATCGAGGGTGTGCTCAACACCTCCATTGTCGTCGGTGCGTCGATGCGCATGCAGGGCCGAGCCAACGATCTGGTAGGCAAATCCAACCTCAATCCGGATGTCTGCGGTGGGCTCAACCAGGCATGTCAGGGCCTGTTCCGCGACCAGGGTCATCCCGCAGTCGCGCTTGCGGGTGCGCCGGGCCAGTTCAGTCCCAACTACGACGACGGCAACTGGAACTATGACAAGCATGACCTGACCTCCGGGATCGCGAAGATCACGCAGGACATCACGCTGACCTATGGCAACTTCGGCTTTTTTGCCAAGGGACTGTATTACTACGACTGGGTCAACTCTGATCTTGAGGAATACCATCCCAACGAACTGACGCCGGAAAATCGCGATGAGTTCGCGATGACCGATCCCGCGCTGCCCATCACCCAGTACGGTCGTGGCGGCCCGGTCGAGCGCCGCCGCGGCGGCGAAGTGCTGAGCCAGATCGGTGCTGAAGCGCAGCTGCTGGATGCCTATCTCTTTACCTCATTGCCGTTGTGGGACGACAAGGAGCTGAGCATCAAGATCGGCCGCCAGGGCATCAACTGGGGCGAGTCGCTGCTGCAGGCGCTGAATTCGCTGAACCAGGCCAATCCGGTCAACGCCAACAACTTCTATCGCGTTGGCTATCTGGTCGAGGAAATCTTCACGCCGATCAATATGGTGTCGGCCTCGTTCGAGTTGTTCCCGAACGCCACCCTGGAAGGTTTCTACCAGCTGGAGTGGCAGCCGCTCGAAGCGCCGGCGCCGGGTTCGATGCTCGCCGTCTCCGATGTCGTCGGCGTCGACAACGCGGTCAACCATGCGTACATCCACTTCGGTGGCGGCCCGGAAGATCCGGAAGCCCTGGCTTTCCCGCTGTACAACCCGCTGTCGGGCGTCACCAACACTTCGACGACGATCGAACGTCTGGCGGACCTCGAACCGGAAACGGCGGGCCAGTTCGGCTTCTCGCTGAAGTACTACGCAGAAGAGCTGAACAACGGCACCGAGTTCGGTTTCTATTTCATGAACTACCACTCGCGTCTGCCGTACGCGAGCATCTTCTCGACGGTAGCCAGTTGCGCACGTCGCGAAGGCAACGCGCTGGGCATCGATGCCTATGATCCGGTGAGCTTCCTGGCGACCTGTCCGGATCTGCCGCTGCTGCATTCCATCGATCTGGCGACGGGTCTGCCGGTGGCCGGAGGCGATCCCGAGAATGCGCAGAGCAACGCCGTGCCGCTCGACACCGAGAAACTGCTGATCGAGTATCCGGAGGACATTCAGCTCTACGGCCTCAGCTTCGCCACCACCGCCTTCGGCTGGTCGTTCCAGGGCGAAGTGGCTTATCGACCGAACTCGCCGCTACAGATCGATACCGAGGATCTCGTCTTCGCCGGTTTCGGCCCGACGCTGTCGCGTTGTCATGACGCCGATCTGCCGCGCCTGCTGCCATTGGATGCGCTCGATCCGGCACTGGATCTGGTCAATACGATTTTCGGTGCACTCAGCGGTCTGAGCGGCGGCGCGATCGGCATTCCGAACGTCCTGCCAGCCGGGACCGGTTGCGCCGGATCAACCACGGGCCTTGGCTCGACGGGTCCGGGCAGTTCCCCAGTCGTGGCGCTGGCTCCTGGCGAGGCGCTGTACGCGCCGAGCGACTATATCGTCGACGCCGACGGTACGCCGGGCGGCTTCAACGATACCTTTGACCTCGCCATCGGCCATGCGCCGGGCTCCGCGCGTTCGTTCCCTGCCTTCGTCACGCCATATCGCGGCGTCAGGGCCGGCGAGAACACCCCGTGCGAACCGGAATTCCTCGGCAGCCAGAACCGTTACAGTCGAGACCAGCAGCCGGGCAATCGCCGTGCGAACCCGAATTTCCTCGGCTACAACCGCAGCAATCCGTGCTACATCCAGGGTTACGAGCGGATGGAAACCTATCAGTTCAACCTCGGCGGCACGCAGGTGCTCGGCGCCAGCGACAATCCGATCGGTGCCGATCAGATCCTCTTCGTGTTCGAGATCGGCGCGACCTGGGTCCCGGACATGCCGGACCTCGACGAGCTTCAGTTTGAAGCGGCCGGCACGTACTCGCACGCCAGCGCCGGTGCGGATGGCACGGGGGCGGATCGTTCCGCCCAGGCCTGCTCCTACGATCCAGCCACTGGCGCGCCGCGCGAGTCGTGTTCGTTCGGTGTCGACGGGCTGCGCTTCAATCCTTCGCAGGCAGATCTGGATCTGTATCCCGATCCGTTCTCCTGGGGTTACGTGATGATCGGCATCATCCGTTACGAATCGGTGTTCCCCGGCATCTCGTTCGCGCCGCAGTTCATCTGGCAGCACAACGTCAATGGAACGGCACCAGGCCCCGGCGAGAATTTCATCGAAGGCCGCAAGACCATGGATCTGCAGATCGAGACCCGCTACAAGTCTAATCTCGCGTTCTACCTGGGCTATACCTGGTACACGGGCGCCGGAGAGGCCAACCTGTACCGCGACAAGGACATGGCCCGCGCCTTCGTCCGCGTCCAGTTCTAGGCCGTTCGCGGCACAAAAAAAGGCGGCCATCTGGCCGCCTTTTATGTTTGCGAATCGTAGCCCGGTTCCGCGCAGCGGAGCCGGGATGCCGTGATCGCGGCGCAGAGTCCCGGCTTTGCCTGCGGCAAAACCGGGCTACGCAGAATACTTGCCGAGCAGTGGCTTGAGGAAACGCCCAGTGTGCGAGCGCTTGATCTTGACCACGGCCTCCGGCGTGCCGCTGGCAACGATCTCGCCTCCGCCGTTGCCGCCTTCGGGGCCGAGGTCGATGATCCAGTCGGCGCACTTGATGACATCGAGATTGTGCTCGATGACGACCACGGTGTTGCCGTGTTCACGTAAACGTTCCAGCACTTTCATCAGCTGCGCGACATCGTGGAAGTGCAGGCCGGTCGTCGGCTCGTCGAGGATGTACAGCGTCTGCCCGGTGTCGCGGCGCGACAGTTCCTTGGCGAGCTTCACGCGCTGGGCCTCGCCGCCGGACAGCGTCGTCGCGTTCTGGCCGAGTGTGATGTACGACAGACCGACGTCCATCAGCGTCGCCAGCTTGCGATGCAGCGCTGGCACCGGACGGAAGAACTCGTGCGCATCCTCGACCGTCATGTTGAGCACTTCGTCGATGGTCTTGCCCTTGTAGCGGACCTCGAGCGTCTCGCGGTTGTAGCGCCGGCCACGGCAGGTGTCGCAGGTGACGTAGATGTCCGGCAGGAAGTGCATCTCGACCTTGATCACGCCGTCGCCCTGGCAGGTTTCGCAGCGCCCGCCCTTGACGTTGAACGAGAAGCGGCCGGGCGTGTAGCCGCGCGAGCGGGATTCGGACACCGCGGCGAACAGGTCGCGGATCGGCGTGAACAGTCCCGTATACGTCGCAGGATTGGAGCGCGGCGTGCGGCCGATCGGCGCCTGGTCGATGTCGATGACCTTGTCGACATGCTCGAGGCCGTCGATGCTGTCGCACTCGGCATGATGCGTCGCCGCACCATTGAGTTGGCGCGCAGCAAAGCCGTACAGCGTGTCATTGATCAGCGTCGACTTTCCGGAGCCGGAGACGCCGGTGACGCAGGTGATCACGCCGGTGGGAATCTCCGCGGTGACGTTCTTCAGATTGTTGCTGCGCGCGCCGCGAATGATGATTGCCTTGTCGGGTTGCGGCGGCGTGCGCAGCTTCGGCACCGGGATGCGCGTTGTGCCGACGAGATACTGGCCGGTGATCGAGTGTTTTGCGCGCTCGATATCCTTGGGCGTGCCTTGGGCCACGATGTGGCCGCCATGCACGCCGGCGCCGGGCCCGATGTCGACGACATAGTCGGCGTGTCGAATCGCGTCTTCGTCGTGCTCGACGACGACGACGGTGTTACCGAGATCGCGCAGGCGGAACAGGGTCTGCAGCAGGCGCTCGTTGTCGCGCTGATGCAGGCCGATGCTCGGTTCGTCGAGCACGTACATCACACCGACGAGGCCGGCGCCGATCTGCGAGGCGAGGCGAATGCGCTGCGCTTCGCCGCCGGACAGTGTTTCTGCACTGCGCGCAAGCGTCAGGTAGTCGAGACCGACGTTGTTGAGAAAGCCGAGCCGTGCGCGAATCTCCTTGAGGATCTTGTCGGCGATCTCACCCTTGTGGCCGGGCAACTGCATCTCGGTGAAGAAGCCTTCGGCATCGCGCACCGACAGGGCTGTGAGGCTCGGCAGATTGCGATCCGCAACGAACACATTGCGCGCGGCGCGGTTCAGGCGGTCGCCATTGCAATCCGGGCAGGCCTGGTTGCTGAGGTACTTCGCCAGTTCCTCGCGCACGGCATCCGATTCGGTTTCGCGGTAGCGGCGCTCCAGGTTCGGGATGATCCCCTCGAACTTGTGCGTGCGC
>JALYJV010000378.1 GCA_030775105.1 Pseudomonadota bacterium
GTGCAGAGGAAATCAGCGGCGCCGCGGTGACCTCGCTGATGCGTCAGGCACGCGCCGCGCTTGATGCCGGCCAGCCGGCACAGGCGGCCGCGCCCCTGGAGCGCGCGCTGCGGATCGAGCCGCGCAACTATTTCGTCTGGTCGCTCCTCGGCAAGTCCTATCTTGCGCAGAAGAACTACAGCCAGGCTGACAACATTGCCAACAAGTCCAATGCACTGGCGCGCGGCAACATCTACGTCGAGATCGAGAACTGGGCCACGATTGCGGCGGCGCGTGCGGCGATGGGCGATGCCGCTGGTGCTGATGTCGCCCAACAACGTGTCGCGGCCCTGCAGCAACGGCTGAACGGCGCGACGCCGCGGTGACATGAGCACGAGTGATCGGCGCGGCGCAGACTCCACCGCTGCAGCCTTGCTGGGGCCGGGTGGCCTGCTGGCCGACAGCATCGATGGCTTTGCGCCGCGTGCGGTGCAGCAGCAGATGGCGACTGCCGTTGAACAGGCGCTCAAGAAAAACCAGACCCTGATCGTCGAGGCGGGTACCGGCACCGGCAAGACTTTTGCGTATCTGGCGCCGGCGATGCTGTCCGGCAAGCGCACGGTGATTTCCACGGGGACGCGGACGCTGCAGGATCAGCTGTTTCATCGTGATCTGCCGCTCGTGCGTGATGCGCTGTCGGCACCGGTGCGGCTCGCACTGCTCAAGGGTCGTTCCAACTATCTGTGCCTGTATCGGATGAAGCGCGCGCGGACTCTGCCGGCGCTGCGGCCTTCGTACGATCTGCTGCGCACGGTCGAGGACTGGGCGCGGCGTACCGGTACCGGCGAGATCTCCGAGCTCGGCGAGTTCCGCGACGACACGCCGTTGGCGCGGCAGATCACCTCGACCGCCGACAACTGTCTCGGCAGTCGCTGCGATGATTTCGAGAAATGCCATGTCGCGCAGGCACGGCGCAACGCGCAGGCTGCGGACATCGTGATCATCAATCACCATCTGCTGTTCGCCGACTTCACACTCAAGGAACAGGGCTTCGGCCAGATCCTGTCCGGTGCTGACGCCGTCATCGTCGACGAGGCGCATCAGATGCCGGAGCTGGCGGCGCAGTTCTTCGGAACGCGCGTGTCGACACGTCAGCTGCAGGAGCTGGCGCGGGATGTGCTGCTTGAAGCGCAGAACAGCGGCGATCTGCCGCAACTCGCCGAAGCCACGCAACGTCTGTCGGCGGATGTCACTTTGCTTGAGCAATGCTTTGCGCCGGGACAGCAGCGCCAGCCGCTGCAGCGTTTCGTCGACAATTCCTCGGCGCAGATCGCCACCGAACGCGTGCAGCAGTCGCTCGACGAGATCTTCGACATCCTGCGTCCGCTTGAAGAACGCAACGCAGAGATGTCGGCGGCACTCGAACGCACGATGCAGCTGCGCGATCGCTGGCGCCATGTGCTGTCGGCTGCAGATGAGCGCTTGTCGAACGAAGTGCGCTGGGTCGAGCCGATGCTGCGCGGTGGCAGCATCAATGCCACGCCGATCGAACTCGCCGACGGTTTTCGCCGCATGCGTGAAACCTATCCAGGTGCTTGGGTACTGACTTCGGCAACGCTTGCTGCGGGTGATGATTTCGGCCACTACACGCGGGACCTCGGCCTGGAAGATTCGACGACACTCAAGCTCGACAGCCCCTTCGACTATGCGAAGCAGGCGCGCCTGTATCTGCCGCGCGGCATGCCGGAGCCTAATGCACCGGGTTATGCCGAAGCGGTCGCCGCTGCCGCGCTGCCGGTAATTCGCGCATCCGGTGGCGGGGCCTTCGTGTTGTGCACGAGTCATCGGGCGCTGCGCCTGATCGCACCGATTTTGCGTGCGCAGCTGGATCTGAAGGTGCTTGCGCAAGGCGAAGATGGTCGCTCGGCCTTGCTCGATGCCTTCACTGCCGACGGCAACGCGGTGCTGGTCGGCACCAGCAGTTTCTGGGAAGGCGTGGATGTGCGCGGTCAGGCGCTGCGCGTCGTGATCATCGACCGCCTGCCGTTCACCGCGCCGGGCGATCCGGTGTTCGAAGCCAAGCTTGACGCAATTCGTGCACGCGGCGGCACGCCGTTTTTTGACCTGCAATTGCCAGAGGCCATCGTCGCGCTGCGTCAGGGGGTGGGACGTTTGATCCGAGATCCTGCCGATCGTGGCCTGCTGATGTTGTGTGACCCGCGCCTGACCGGCAAGGCCTATGGCAAGCGTGTGCTCTCTGCGCTGCCGACGATGCCGGTGATCAGCGATCTGCGTGCGGCCTGCGATTGGATGAGCGAGATTCGCGAAGACGCTGTGCTCGCCGATGTCGGGAGCCCGCACTCATGATGAATCTGCTTGCCGTCGATACCGCGACCGAAGCCTGCTCCGCGGCGCTGTCGATCGACGGTCGCGTCCTCACGCGTTTCGATGTTGCCGGGCGCACGCACACTGAGCAGCTGATGCCGATGGTGTTGGGTCTGATGGCAGAAGCCGGAATCTCGTTCACGCAGCTCGATGCCTACGTCTGTGGTGTCGGCCCCGGCAGTTTCGCCGGAGTGCGCATCGGCGTTGGCTATGTCAAAGGCCTGGCGCTTGCGGTCGAGCGGCCTGTGCTCGGCGTGTCCTCGCTGGCGATGGTGGCAGTGCCCGCCTTGCGGGCGGATCCGCAGGCGAGGGTGATCACTGCAATCGACGCGCGCATGGATGAAATCTATCTCGCGCAATACCGTGGAGATGTGCACGGACAGCCGGAGTTGATCGCCGCGGAGCAGGTCTGTTCACCTCAGCGCGCATCCATTGAGCGGATCGATGGAGGCCGGGTTGTTGGCGTTGGTACAGGCTGGCAACGCTATAGCGCTGAGTTACAGCGAGCGCTGCAGATCCAGCCTGAACAGATCGACGCACAGGCCTTGCCCATGGCCGAATCGGCCATACATATAGCCTTGCCGGTGCTCAAGCTTGGCGGCGGACTGAACGCCGACGACTTGCAGCCGGTTTATCTGCGCAACAAGGTTGCACTGACCTTGGTCGAGCAGCAGGCGAATCGCAGGAAGCCCTGAAGCACGGCGACCTCGGGATGCTGGAGATGCCTGGCCGATTCAGGCAAACTGCGCGTCCTTCGCGGCCAGGTAACACGCCGTCGAGTCTATGGTGGCCCGTGCCGGCCCTCCGCGACAGCAAACCGTGAACCCCGCCAGGCCCGGAAGGGAGCAACGGCAGCGGCGACGCTGGGTGCCGGAGTCAGCTGGTACGGGCCGCCACCCTCTTTTGACGTTGTGGCGCTGCTGCGCTTGACATCTCGCGGCTCGGCGGTGCTCGCCGTCCTCGCGTACTGATGTACGCTGCGGGTGCTGCGCTCCGGCGTTCCGCGACCTGTCTGCGCTCGCCGACGCGCCACAACGCCAAAAGTGCGTAACGGGCTGCAAAAGCATCGGCTTCGGATGCTGGCTAGGCTGAGTCCAATCCGCGACAATCGCGGCTCCTCCGTATCGAAGCCGCCCATGAGCTATCTCGCACTCGCACGCAAATACCGTCCCCGGCGGTTTGAGGATGTGATGGGTCAGGACCATGTGGTCAAGGCGCTGTCGCATGCGCTCAATGGCGATCGCCTTCATCCAGCGATTCTGCTGACTGGCACGCGGGGGGTTGGCAAGACGACGTTGGCGCGCATCATCGCCAAGTGCCTGAACTGCGAGACCGGTGTCAGTGCGAACCCTTGCGGCCAGTGTTCGGCCTGCAACGAGGTTGACCAGGGGCGTTTTGTCGATCTGCTGGAGATCGACGCTGCGAGCAACACCGGTGTCGACGATGTGCGACAGGTCATCGAGAACGCGCAGTACTCGCCGGCGCGTGGACGCTACAAGGTCTATCTGATCGACGAAGTTCACATGCTGTCGAAAAGCGCCTTCAATGCGCTGCTCAAGACCCTCGAAGAACCGCCGCCGCATGTGAAGTTCATCTTGGCGACGACGGATCCGCAGAAGCTGCTGGCGACGGTGCTGTCGCGCTGCCTGCAGTTCAATCTCAAGCGCCTGCCGGTCTCGGTGTTGCGCGACCAGATCAACAAGGTGCTCGACGCCGAGGCTGTCGGCTACGAGCCGGGTGCGGTGACGGAAATTTCACGTGCAGCGGACGGCTCGATGCGCGATGCACTGTCGCTGGTAGACCAGGCCATTGCGTTTTCAGGTGGCACCGGCCTGCAGCGCGAAGCGGTCGAAACCATGCTCGGCACCGGTGGCCGCCATGCGCTGTTCGAGATTCTGCAGGGGCTCGCCGATCACAACGGCGACGCCTTGCTCGCCTGCCTGCAGCGTCTGGAAGCCCAGGCTCCGGATTACGCAGCCTTGCTAGGCGAACTCGCAACTGCGCTGCAAAGGCTGGCGATTCTGCAGATGTTGCCGAACGCGCAGACCGATGATGACGACGCCGAACTGATCACGCTGAAGACGCGGTTCACGCCGGAAGATGTGCAGCTGTGCTATCAGATCGCAGTCAACGGTCGGCGCGATCTGCCGTGGGCTCCCGATCCACGCCTCGGTTTCGAGATGACGGTGTTGCGCATGCTCGCGTTCCAACCCGTATCGGAGGGCGGCAGTTCTGTGCCGGTAACCGGAAGTGGTGGTGCAACGCGTCCGTCCACTGCAGGCAGCGCGGCACGTGCGAGCGCCAGCTCTGCATCCGCTGCGCCCATTGCAGCACCAGTTGCCATGACGGCTGCGGTGAGCGCCAAGGCGATGCCGGTGCTGCCGGTCAATGCCAGTTGGCCGCAGCGCGTTGCTGCGCTGCAAATCGAAGCCTTCGTCAAACAGCTCGCGCGGCACTGCGAGTGGAGCGGGCGTGACGGCGACCGCCTGCTACTGACACTGGATCCCAAGGCCAGGCACTTGTTGCTCGAAGAGCGCCGTGTTGCGCTTGAACAAGCATTGTCCGAGCAGATGGCCGAGCCGCTGCGCCTGCAGATCGATGTTGCCGAAGAACAGGGATCACTCGCGTCACCCGCACAACTGTCGCAACAGCACGAGATCGATCGGCAGCGCAACGCCGAAGCCTCGATTGCCGCTGATCCGGTGGTGCGCGCATTCCGCGAGCACTTCGGTGCGCGGGTACGGCCGGGTTCGATCCATCCGCTCGACAGCTGATGTCCGGTCCAAATTCTGAAAACGTACGGAGCAAGTGATGAAAGGCAATATTGGCCAGATGATGCGTCAGGCCCAGCAGATGCAGGAAAACATCAAGCGCGCACAGAACGAGATTGCGCAGATGGAGGTCGTTGGTGAATCCGGCGCAGGCATGGTCAAGATCACGCTGAGCGGTACGCACCAGGCGCGCAAGGTCAGCATCGCGCCGGAAGCGATGCAGGAAGACAAGGAATTCCTCGAAGACCTGATCGCTGCCGCGATCAACGACGCCTCACAGAAGGTCGAAGAGCAGACGCGTGCACGCATGGCCAAGGCCACGGCTGGGCTGCAGCTGCCGCCAGGAATGAATCTCGGGATCTAGAGCATTTCTGGTTCAGATGGATACACCTTATCCCCTTCTCCCCGCACGCGGGGAGAAGGAAAGGTTCCTATCAGGATTTCCCATAATGATGTTTCCACTTAAACCAAGAACGCTCTAGTGCGGGGGGGTGTAGCGGGTCGTTCCTTCAGGTGACCAGCGTCGGTGCGCGACGACCGGTCAGTTCGGCAATCCGGGCCACGCGCTCGGCGATCCCTGCCAGCGGTGCAAGCGCCTCGTTGGTACGCCAGGCCAGTGCACTCGCGCCGTTCTCGTAGCGTTCAAGATACACCCGCAATGTGGCCCCGCTGGTGCCAGTGCCGGACAGTCGCAGGATGATGCGTGCCTGCTCTCCGCAGACCAGACGCAGGCCTTGGCCGCTGGCGATACTGCCGTCGATCTTGTCGTGATAACTGAACTCGTCAGCGAGGGTCACCGTGTAGTCGCCAAGGGTCTGGCCGGGAAGGCTGGCCAGTTCGCCGGCAAATGCCTGCATAACGGCTTCGGCGGCCGGTGCCGGCAGGCCGTCGTAGTCGTGGCGTGCGTAGTAGTGGCGGCCGTAGGTGTGCCAGTGTTCAGTCGCGATGTCCTGCACCGATTTGCCGGTAAGCGCCAGCACATTGAGCCAGGCGAGCACCGCCCACAGACCGTCCTTCTCGCGCGTATGCGAGGAGCTCGTACCAAAGCTTTCCTCGCCACAGATCGTTGCCTGTCCGTGATCCAGCAGATTGCAGAAGAACTTCCAGCCGGTCGGTGTTTCGTGCAACGGTACATGCAGGGCGCGAGCGACGTGATCGGCAGCGCGCGAAGTCGGCATCGAGCGCGCAATGCCAGTCAGACCTGCGCGATAGCCCGGCAGCTTGGGCAGGTGCGCCGCCAGCATCGCCAGTGAGTCGCCCGGTGAAATGAAGATGCCGCGGCCGAGAATCATGTTGCGGTCGCCATCGCCGTCGCTCGCGGCGATCAGCTCTGGCGCGTTCTCGCCGAAGGCCATGTCGGCCAGATGCTTGCCATAGACCAGATTCGGATCCGGATGACCGCCGCCGAAATCCTCCAGCGGCGTGGCGTTGAGGATCGCGGCATCCGGCGCTCCGAGCTGTTCGACGAGGATGCGCCGCGCATACGGGCCGGTGACCGCATGCATCGCGTCAAAACGCAGGCTCTTGCCGCGCTTGATC
>JALYJV010000379.1 GCA_030775105.1 Pseudomonadota bacterium
GCAATTCGTCCTGCACGAACTGCTCAACGTCTCGGAGGGCCTGCGCAAGCTGCCGCCGCACGCGGACATCGACCGGGAGACCATCGACTCGATCCTGGAGGAGGGCGGCAAGTTCTGCGCGGAGGTCCTGTTCCCGCTCAACCAGATCGGCGATCGCGAGGGCTGCACCTACAAGGGCGATGGCGTGGTCACCACGCCGACCGGCTTCAAGGAGGCCTACCAGCAGTTCGTCGAAGCCGGTTGGGGCGCGCTGGGCATGGATCCCGAATTCGGCGGACAAGGACTGCCGCACGTGATCCACAGCGCGTTCATGGAAATGATGAACTCGGCCAACCAGGCCTGGACCATGTACCCGGGCCTGAGCCACGGCGCGTACAACGCGCTGCATGCGTTCGGTACGCCGGAGCAGAAGGACCTGTACCTGCCGAAGCTGGTGTCGGGTGAATGGACCGGCACGATGTGCCTGACCGAATCGCATGCCGGCACCGACCTCGGCATTCTCAAGACCAAGGCCGAGCCGAATGGCGACGGCTCGTACGCAGTCACCGGCACCAAGATTTTCATCTCGGCCGGCGAGCACGACATGTCGAAGAACATCGTCCACCTCGTGCTCGCGCGCCTGCCGGATGCGCCGGGCGGAACCAAGGGCATCTCGCTGTTCATCGTGCCGAAGTTCATTCCGGATGCGAAGGGCAATCTCGGTGCGCGCAACGCGTTCAAGTGCGGCTCGATCGAACACAAGATGGGTATTCACGGCAACGCCACCTGCGTGATGAACTTCGACGGTGCGCAGGGCTGGATGGTCGGTGCGCCGAACAAGGGCCTCAACGCGATGTTCGTGATGATGAACAGCGCGCGCCTCGGCGTCGGCATGCAGTCGGTGGGTCTCGCGGAAGTCGCGTACCAGAACTCGCTGGCCTATGCGAAGGATCGCCTGCAGTCACGCTCGCTGACCGGTCCCAAGGCGGCGAACAAGCCGGCCGATCCGATCATCGTCCACCCGGACGTGCGCCGCATGCTGTTGACGCAGAAGGCCTACGTCGAAGCCGCGCGTGCCTTCAGCTACTGGGCGGGCCTTGCGATCGACCGCGAGCACAAGCACCCGAACGAGGCGACGCGCAAGGACAACGCCGACATGGTTGCCCTGCTGACGCCGGTCATCAAGGGCTTCATCACCGACAACGGCTACGAGTCGACGACCCTGGCGATGCAGGTGCTCGGCGGCCACGGCTACATTGCGGAATGGGGCCTCGAACAGCATGTGCGCGATGCGCGCATCAACATGATCTACGAAGGCACCAACACCATCCAGGCGCTCGACCTGCTCGGCCGCAAGGTGCTCGCCGACGGCGGCGCCAAGCTGATGAAGTTCGGCAAGGTGATCGCGGAACTGGTGAAGTCGCATGCCGAGAATCCGGCGATGAAGGAATTCACCGATCCGCTCGCTGCGCTGTCGGCCGAAGTGATGAAGCTGACAATGGACATCGGCCAGAAGGCGATGAAGAACCCGGACGAAGTCGGCGCCGCCGCAGTGCCATACCTGCGCGTCATCGGCCACCTCGTGTTCTCGTTCGCCTGGTGCTACGCCGCGGGCGTGGCGATGTCCAAGCTCGACACCGGCGACACCTTCTACAAGGCCAAGCTGATCACCGCGCGGTTCTACTTCGCCAAGCTCTACCCGGAATCGGCGGCGATGATCCTGCAGGCGCGCTCGGGCAGTGCGGCGCTGATGGAGATGGAAGAAGCGCTGTTCTGAGCAGGGCTTTGATTGAATCAACGGCGCGTCGGAATCCGGCGCGCCGTTTTTTGTTGGGCTTCGTATTGTTGCGGGGGCATCTCGATAAACCGCGCTGACGCGCGGCACTCGACGCGAACGGAGTGTGGGTGCGGATTCAAAAATGGCCGTTCGGGTCGAGTGCCGCGGAACGCGGTGTATCGAGACCCTGCCACGGACCGACTGTGAAACAGATTGGATCCGGTTCCGCTAATGCAGCCGCGGCGCAAACCCTGGGTGATCCTGAATGCCAATCTCCCGATCCAGCACCTCGCAATCCTTCTCGCGGCGCAGGCGTACAAACAGCTCCGCGCCTTCCCTGTAGCCGAGCGCCAGCGAGGAAAGCCACTGCTTCAGGCGCCCATGCGCATGGCGCGGCTCTGCCCTGGCGCGAACCTGCATCCAGAACGACTGCAGCGACGGCAATAGCTCGTCCCAGCTCAGCGGTGTGTACGCGGTGTTGTCGGCGTGCGCGCGGATCATGCGGGCAAGATCGGGTTTCGCGATGAGGCCACGGCCGAGCATGAAGTTCTCGACGCCGCTGATCGCGCGGCAGCGCTGCCAGTCTTCGACGCTCCAGATCTCGCCGTTGGCGTACACCGGGGCGTCGACGACATCGTCGATTCGCGCAATCCATTCCCAGTGCGCCGGCGGACGGTAGCCATCAGTCTTGGTGCGTGCGTGCACGACGATCTGCGCGGCGCCGGCGCTGTCCAGCGCCTGCGCACATTCAAGGGCGAGATCGGTGTGATCGAAGCCCAGGCGCATCTTTGCGGTGACCGGGATGTTGGCAGGTACGCAGCGCCGCACTTCGCGGACGATCGCATGCAGCAGCTCCGGCTCCCTGAGCAGGATGGCGCCGCCGCGTGAGTTGTTGACCTTCTTCGCCGGGCAGCCAAAGTTCAGGTCGATCACCGGTGCGCCCAGCTCGACCGCGCGCGCGGCGTTGTCGGCAAGGCAGGCGGGATCGGAGCCGAGCAGTTGCAGTCGCATCTGCGTACCCGCAGGCGTCTTCGCGCCCAGCGCCAGTTCGGGGGCGAGGCGGGTGAAGCAGATCTTCGGCAGCAGGGCGTCGGTGACCCGCACGAATTCACTGACGCACCAGTCGACGCCGCCCACGCGGGTCAGGACGTCACGCAGGACGTCGTCGACCAGGCCTTCCATGGGGGCAAGCGCAAGCTGCATGCGGAGCGATGTTCGGGGTGAAGGGGCGGCATCTTACGGGGCGGCTCAGGTCCTATCCACCGCGCCAATGCAGGAGCATGCTGCAGCACTGCAATTCACAAGCGGTCGGAGCCCCCATGCGCCACTCACTGAATCTGTTTGCGGCCCTGCTCGCAAGCGCCGTGCTGACCGCCTGCGGTTCCGGCGATAGCGGGACAAGCACAGCGGGTGGCCGCACCGCGGCGGTCGCGCCGATTGCTGCGACCGGCGATGGCTGTCTGGGCATCCACGGCGATCCGCCGCGTGAGACCGCGCCGTCGGTTCAGGGACAGGCCGCGAGCCTGTATTACCTCGCCGAGCTGTGCACGCTGCGCGGCGGCGAGAAGATCGAATGGACAGACCCCGACAGCACACCGCGGCTGGCCTGCCTGTTCGAGTCGTCCGCATCCAGCGCGGAAAACCCGTTGCCGCTGGTGACCTTCCTCGGTGGCTCGATTTTCCCCGGTGACATCCAGACCGTCCTCGGTGGTCTCGAATTCAGGATCAACAGCGCTGATCTCACGGGCGATCCGGCGCGCCAGGGCTTCAATCTGCTCGTCGTCGAAGGCCGCGACAAGGAACACTTCTATCCGTTTCCGGATGATCACGCGCTGGGCTTCGACAACTGGTATCGCAACTTCGACCGCGATGATCCGGCGCTCAACGTCGATGTCGCGACGATCGATCACTACATTGCCGAGATCGAAGCGCGCGGCATCGTCGATCCGCGGCGCAAATACATGATGGGCTGGTCCAACGGCGCGGCGATGTCGATCATCTATGCGCTCAACACGCCCGGCATTGCAGCATCGGCGGTGTACTCGTCACCGGATCCGTTCGTCGACAGCTTTGATCCCTGCGCGCAGCTGCCGTTCGGCAACAACCTGCGACCCGTCATGACCGTGCACAACAGCTGCGACATCATCGGCATCTGCCAGAGCGGCTCGGTCGCGTTCCGCGGCATCATGGCGACGACGCTGCCGCAGGTGGAACTGCGCTCGGTGATCATCAATCCGTTGGGCGGCGAGACCGATGCCTGCGTTGCGGCCTGCGCCTACGACGGCAACCCGCTGCAGCTGGCTACACCCGGCGCGGCGCTGCATCTGCGCTGGCCGCTGCAGTGGAACGATGAGTTCCTCGGCTTTCTGCGCGAGCGCCCGCTGCCGTAGCGCGGGCTTCAGGCCGCCGTGGCGTGGTGGCGGCGCTCGATATCGATCAGCGCATCGGCAATGGTTTGCTGAAAGCCGGCGAAGGCTTCAAACGGCGTGTCGTGCGGCACATGCACCGGAGATCCGTAGTGAATGTCGATGCGTGAAAACGGTTTCGGTACGCGAAATCTGTCCCAGCTTTTCAGCGACCAGTAGCGCTGCGGCAGCGGTAGGTACGGAATGATCGGTAGGCCGGTTGCACGCGCCATTTCGATGATGCCGGGTTTCACCACGTGGGCCGGTCCGCTCGGGCCATCGACCGTGATCGCACCGGGCACGCCGCTGCGCAGCACCTCGATCATCTCGTCCTTGGCCTGCTTGCCACCCTTGTCGCGCTCGCCCTTCTTCGAGCTGCCGCGCGAGACCAGGTGACCGAGGCGCTCGCACAGGAAACTGACCGGATCGCCGTCACGAGAGCGCGAGACGATGACGACGTGTTGCCGTCCGGTTTGCGCAAGGATGCCGGCGAACAGGTTCTGGTGCCAGATCGCGAGAATGTAGCTCGGACAGTCGACCGGGTCGGCGCGTTTCGATACGCCCTGAAAGCGAAAACGGTAGGTCATCATCATCGTGCGCACGATGATGAATACCAAGGTGGCCAGCAGAATCTTGGCCATGAGAGCGGCAGTCCATGCGGCCAGTGGCCGCGGTCGTGAAGCCGCGAGGGGGGGCGTGCCGGGCGGTGCGGAATACACCCGGTGGACCAGGGCTTCATCGGCCATGGCAGGCCCAGCATACGTTAGCTACCGCACAGACGTGTGACGGCGGTTCTGTCGGATGCGCTCAGAGCGACTTGCGCAGGGCTTCGAGATACCGGCCGTCTGATTGCAGCACGTGATCGCGAATCGCCGTGCCGACCGCTGCATCCGGCAGCAGCTCGGGATTCTGGATCAGCGTCTGGACGTGCGCCGCCGGAGTCTCGCCGCACTCGGCGGCCGAAACGATTGCCGCGACCTCGACGCCGGACAGCTGCTGACGCTGCTCCAGCATGCTCAGCGCCGCGCGCAGTTGATAGTCGGTGTTCGTCGTCATCATCTTCGCGAAGCGACGATGCACGAGTTTGGCGTCTTCGCTGCGCTGCTCCGCAGCCGACGAGAAGCGCGCAATCATCCGGGCATAGTGCTCGCGCAGGCGGCTGCGTTCTGCGTCCGTGAGTTCGGTGGGCTTTACGCACGGCAGCGGCCTGAATTCAGGAACGTCCTGAATGCGGAACTGCTGCGAAGTGGTGGTGCGGTTGGACACGGCGAGGCTCGGAATCTGTCGGGGATTGCACTAGGGGTATGGCGCCATTTAAGTGCAGCACGCCTGTCTGTGTTCTGAATGGGGGTATGAACGGTCGTTGCCGGGAGTCAGACGGTCGGGTTCAGCTTCGGTTCGGATTGACCGATGGCGCTGCTGACGATGACGCGCACGGCTATGTCTGAAGCTCAGCGGGGTCGGGTGAATCCCTACGGACCCGAATCGGCGATACTGGGATATTCCCTCGCATCACCCGGCAGCAGTTCATGAAGAAGGCGCTTGGCTACATCCTTACCCCGATCTTTCTGGTCGTGTGGCTGATGCTGCTGAACATCTTCCATGTCGTGCAGTTTCTCGCGTTCAACCTGTTCGGTGCGCGGGCGCACCAGACCAGCGTGACCTGGCTGAACTTCTTCCTCGTGCATGCGCTGTGGATACTCGGCACGCGCATCTCGTCCAGTCAGGCCAGTGCATTGCCGCATGATCGGCCGATCGTCTTCGTCGCCAATCACCAGAACAAGCTGGATATCTCCGGCATCAGCTGGTATCTGCGCCGGTATGCACCGAAGTTCGTCTCCAAGATCGAACTCGCGCGTGGCATTCCCAGCGTCTCGTACAACCTGCGCCACAGCGGCGCGGCGCTGATCGATCGCGACGATGCCCGGCAGGCACTCAAGGAGATCGGCAGGCTCGGCAAGCTGATCGAAGACACCCGCGGTTCGGCAGTGATCTTTCCCGAGGGCACGCGCTCGCTGACCGGCGAAATCGCGCCGTTCCAGGCCGGTGGCGTCAAGACGCTGCTGAAGAAAGCGCCGAGTGCAGTCGTTGTGCCGATCTACATCCACAACACCTGGATGCTGAATCGCTACGGCAGTTTTCCGATGGGTGTCGGGGAGCAGCTGAGCTGGACCGTGCTGCCGGCGATCGATCCGGCGAGTCAGACACTCGATAATGTTGTTGCCCAGGCCGAAGCGAGTATCCGTGCCGAGCACGATCGCAGGGCGGTTCAGTAACCGCTTCCACGTCGGGTAGCCCGGTTTTGCCGCAGGCAAAGCCGGGAGCTTGTGCGGCAGCCGGGCATCCCGGCTCCGCTACGCGGAACCGGGCTACTCAGTGAGCGGGCAACGGCTCAGCATCGACCGGCTGCGTACGCGGACGCAGCAGCACCGCGCTGAGCAGCGCGCCCAGTGCCGTCATCACGGCGCCAAGCAGGAAGGCCAGCTGGTAGCCGCCGTTGAGTGCGCTGACCAGATCATGGCCGGCGGCCTGCAGATTTCGCGTTCGCGTGTCGGCGAGGCTGGCCAGCACCGCAAGGCCGAGCGCGCCGCCCATCATGAACGCGGTGTTGACGATGCCGGACGCAAGGCCGGAGAGGTCCTCTCTGACATCGTTCATTGCCGCGAGCAGCAGCGGGTTGAACGCCATGCCGCCGCCGATGCCCATCAGCAGCATGCCCGGCAGCACGTTGCTGACGTAGCTGCCATCCAGCGACGCGCGCGAAAACAGCGCGAGGCCGATTGCGGCGATGCCCAGGCCGACCCAGGTCGGGCCGCGGATGCCGTGGCGGATCACCAGCCTGGCGGACAGGCCGAGTGAGAACACCGCCATGATCGCGTCTGCCGGCAGAAAGCCGAGGCCGACCTGCAGCGGCGTGTAGCCAAGCACGCGCTGCATGTACAGCGCCGAGATCACGAACCACGCGAACATGCCCGCGGACCACAGCACCGCGACCACGTTCGCTGTCGCCAGATTGCGCAGCCTGAAGAGGTGCAGCGGCATCAGCGGATCGCGCACCTTCGATTCGATCACCAGGAACGCGACGATCAGCACCGCGCTCGCGCAGAGCAGGCTCACGGTCTGCAGCGAACCCCAGCCGGCGGCATTGCCTTCGATGATCGCGTACACGGCAATCATCAGGCCGCTGGTCACCGTCAACGCGCCCGCCGCGTCGAGGCGCTGGCGCACGACCGGCGCGACATCGCGCGGCAGCAGCTTCAGGCAGCACAGGTACACCGCGATGCCGATCGGCAGATTGATCAGGAAGATCCAGTGCCAGTTCAGCCATTCAGTCAGCGCGCCGCCGAGGATTTCTCCCAGGCTGCCGCCGGCGGCGCAGATGAAACCGTACACGCCCATTGCTTTCGCACGGTCGGCGTTCTCCGTGAACAGATTCATGATCAGCGCCAGTGCAACTGCAGTCACGACTGCGCCGCCGAGGCCCTGCACCGCACGCGCGACCACCAGCACCCACTGCGTCTGCGCGACACCGCAGGCCAGCGACGCGACCGTGAACACGACCAGGCCGATCAGGAACCAGCGCCGGTTGCCGTAGAGATCGCCCAGCCGTCCGCCCAGCAGCAGGAAGCCGCCGAAGGTCAGCATGTAGGCGTTGAGCACCCAGACCAGCGTGGTCTCGGTAAAACCGAGATCGGTCTGGATCGACGGCAGGGCAACGGTGACGACGGTCGTGTCGAGCACGATCATCAGCACGCCGGTGCACAGCAGCCAGAGCGCAAGCCAGCGTTGGCGGGGGGTGAGTGATTCGGTCATGGGTATAGCTTAGACGACGGCAGGGACGGTCCCTGCCTGCAGTAGTCGAGCGAGTTGAGGCCGGTTCGACAGTTTCTTCAGACAAAAGTGCGGTCCGTGGTGGGGTCTCGATAAACCGCGCGTTGCGCGGCACTCGACCCGAACGGACTTCTTCTTGGGAAGCTCAATAAAAACCCGTTCACACGATCCGAACTGATTGCTTCTGGAAGATCCAGCAAAACCCCGTTCGTCTCGAGTGCCGCGCCAAAGGCGCGGTGTATCGAGAGACCAAGGCAAGCGCTTGGGGGCATCCTCCTGCTGTCCCAACATCTCGATACACCTGCTACGCAGGCACTCGATGCGAACGGGTGATTCTTGAGTCCACCGCTAATCGAAATGAAACACCGCAATCTCATCCACACTCGCACGCGCGCTGCGCAAGGTATTCACCACGGCGCTCTTGTCGGCATGCCCCAGCGCCATACCGCAGTAGAGCAGCTCGGTTTCGCCCAGCGCGAAGTGCGTCTTGAGCGTCTTGCGCAGCGTGCCCCAGAACTCCTGGAAGCAGGTCGCGAGACCGCGCTCTTCGGCGGCGAGCGCGAGCGACTGCATGAACATGCCCAGGTGCGCCCACTGTCCGGTGCCCATGCGCTCGTCGATGACGAAGAACACGCCGACCGGCGCGCCGAAGAACTCGAAGTTGCGCATCAGCCAGCCCAGGCGCGCGGCCTTGTCGGTGCGCGGGATGCCCATCAGCGCGTACATCTCCTCGCCGACCTGGTAGCGACGGCTGCGGTACGGCTCCCAGATGTTCGCCGGATACGGCGGACGGTCGGCGTCCTCGGCCGGGAACATGCCCTTGAAGTTGCGCGACAGGTCGACGACCGCATCGCGCGCCTGGCCGGACACCACAACCACGCGCCAGGGCTGCAGATTGCCGCCGGACGGCGCCCAGCGCGCCACGTCCAGCAGTTCGCGCACCGTGGCTTCGCTCACCGGTGTGGGCAGGAACGCGCGGGTCGAGATGCGTTGCTTGATGGCCTGGCTGACGTTCATGCGATGGGTTCGTTCGAAAGGGCAGGCACGCAGCATAGCTGCGCCGGAGACGGCAATGCAGAAATGGAATCGGGGCGTATGCAGACCGCTCATTTCCCCGTCGTGCGTCACCGCGGTAGCCTGAACCCATGAACGCCCCGACTCTGCCGCACTTCGAAGACCGCCGCGTCGAAACCGTGCTCGGCCATCTGCGTCTGCGTATCGCCGGCAGCGGGCCGGTGATCCTGTTCTGGCCCAGTCTGCTGATGGACGGCAGCATGTGGGTGGCGCAGGCGCAGCACTTTGCCGGCCGCTACCGCGTCGTGCTGATTGACTCTCCCGGACACGGCGGCAGCGATGCACTGACGCGCCTGTTCGGTTTCGACGAATGCGCGCGCTGCGTGGTGCAGATTCTCGACGCACTCGGCGCGGAACGCGGCCACCTCGTCGGCAACTCCTGGGGCGGCATGATCGGCGGCACCGTTGCGGCGCTGTATCCGCAGCGCATCGATCGCGCCGTGCTGATGAATGCCACCGCCTCGCGCGCCGGTCTGCGCCAGCGCATCGAATTCCGCCTGCTGTGCGAGATCATTCGCGTGCTCGACGGTTTTCGCGGGCCGTTCATCGAGCGTGCGGTCGCGGCTTTCGTCGGCAAGACGACGGCGCGCGAACGGCCGCAGGTTGCCGAGCAGATCCGCGCCGCAGTGCGCCGGCTCAATGCCGCTTCGGTCTATTGGGCGGTGCGCAGCGTCGTGCCGCGGCGGCCGGATCAGCACGCGCTGTTCGCGCAGATCCGTGCGCGGGTGCTGATTGTCGCCGGCGAAGAGGATCCAACCTTTCCCGTCGCTGAGACGCGCGCGATGGCGGACTCGATTCCGGGCGCACGTTTCGAGCTGATGCCGCGCACCGGACATCTCGCTGCGCTGGAGCGGCCGGAAGACGTCAATCGGATGATCGACGCGTTCCTCAGCGAACAGGCAGCGACCGCAATATGACGACAATCTTCATCGCATAGACTGAACGGTCAGACCATCCGGACTCGCTCATGAAATCTGCGCCCCTGTCGTTGGCCGCCGTTCTGCTGTGCAGCCTGCTCACCGCCTGCATCAGCGAATCGACACCACTCGCGGGCAGTACGCCGCCGCCCGGCGAGGATCTGGCGCCGCCGCTGGCGCAGGCACACGCGCACAACGACTACGAACATGCACGGCCTTTGCTCGATGCCCTCGACGAGGGTTTCATGAGCGTCGAAGCCGATGTCTGGGTTGCGCCACTGGGCGACAGCCTTTACGTCTCCCACAACGTGCTCGACATCCGTGCCGATCGCGAGCTGCGTGCCCTGTATCTCGATCCACTGCTTGAACGCTTCGAGCGCTACGGTGCGATCTACCCCGGCCAGCAACGGCCGTTCCAGTTGCTGGTTGATTTCAAGACGGCCGCGGATTCGACCTGGGCAGCACTGGAAGCGACGCTGGCCGACTACGCACCAATGCTCAGCGTCTTCGACCAGGGCGTCGTGACACCGGGCGCGGTCGAGGTCGTCATCTCCGGAAACCGGCCGACCGCGACACTCGTGGCGGCAACGCGGCGTCTGGCGTTCATCGACGGCCGGCTCAGCGATTTCGACGCACCACCGCCGTCGACGCTGGTGCCGCTGATCTCCGACAACTGGAGCAACCAGTTCAGCTGGCGTGGCGAGGGCGCAATGTCGACCGAAGAGTCCACGCGCCTTGACGAGATCATGACGATGGCTCGAGCCGGCGGGTATCGCATCCGTTTCTGGGAAACGCCGGACGAAGCCGGAGGCGCGCGCACCGCACTGTGGACGCGGCTCTACGATGCCGGCGTCGATCATCTGAACAGCGACGACCTCGCCGGCCTCGCAGCCTTCCTGCGCGAGCGCGAAGACCGGCAGTGACAGGCCGTGCAGCGCGGTCCTTGCAGACGTAAGCTGCGGCCATCCGTTCCCGCATTGCGGGATCTTGCGCATGGGGGCGCAGTTCCATGACCACCGTCTTCATCACCGGCGGCTCCGGCTTTCTCGGTCGCAACCTGATTCGCGAATGTCGTGCCCGCGGGCATCGCGTGCTGGCTCTGGCGCGCTCGAAGCAGGCGCAGGATGTGGTCGCATCGCTCGGTGCCGAGCCGGTCGCGGCGGATCTGCTCGATGTCACGAGCGCGCAGCTCGGTGGTTCCGACTGGCTGATCCACGCGGCGGCCATCGTTGGCGAATGGGGCTCGCGTGCCGACTACGAGCGGATCAATGTCGCCGGCACGCAGCACATGCTGGATGTCGCCCGCGCTGCCGGCGTGCAGAGCTTCGTGCTGATCGGCACCGAAGCGGCTTATGCCACCGGCGGACCGATGCGCAATCTCGTCGAGACGATGCCGCTGCCCGTCAATCCGCTGCCGCGCTATCCGGCGACCAAGGCCGCGGCGGAGAAGATCGTCCGCGCCGCCAACGCGCCGGGCTTCCGCACGACGGTCGTGCGCCCGCGCCTGATCTGGGGCCGCGACGACACGTCCGTGCTGCCGCAGCTGGTCGATACCGTGAACAAAGGTCAATTCGCCTGGGTCGATGGTGGCCATTACCTGACCTCCACCTGCCACGTCGCCAATGTCTGCGAAGGTGCGCTGCTCGCCGCCGAGAAAGGCCACGGCGGTGCGGCCTACTTCCTGACCGACGGCGAGCCGCAGGTGTTCCGCGAGTTCATGACGCGGCTGTTCGCAACACGCGGTGTCGAAGTGCCGGACAAGAACATTCCGCGCTTCGTCGTCAAGCTCTTCGGCACGCTCTGCGAATTCGCTTGGGAGTATCTGCCGATTCCCGGAGCACCACCGATCACGCGCATGGCGATCGCCCTCGGCACGCAGGACGTCACCGTCATCGACACGCTCGCGCGCCGCGAAATCGGCTACGTCGGCCGCGTGTCAGTTGAAGCGGGAATCGCGGAGCTGCAGACTCAGTGGACGAGCTGATCTCTCAGCGCATGCACCGCATCGTGGTGCCGCTGCGCTTCTTCGCCCTGGCGTAGCAGCAGCTCGCGTACGTCCTGCGGCAGATCCCAGTTGTCGACATCGGCATAGAGCGCGTCGGCTCGGGATTCCTGTTCCTCGGCGTCGTCGAGAATCTTCTCCTCGTTGCGACCGAGCGCCAGCGCGCGCAGGTGCAGCGCCGTGCGATGTACCGCATTGCCAAAGCTCGCACGCGGATGCGGACGGCCACCGTAGCGCAGCGCCGCGGCGCCGAGGTCGTGGGCGGCCTGGTGGAAGAACTGCGCGTAGTCGTGCAGCGCCGTCCTGAGCTGTTCGTGATGGACTTCCTGCGCCGCCGCTTCGAGCGTGTGTTCGCCGTTCTTCGTGGTGACGATCAGGCGATTCAACAGGGTAAGGGTATCGACCGGGTTCATGGGCGCTTCTCCTCGTGTGATCTGTCGCGTCGCACGCAACCGAACCATGGAGTACTGCCGCTGTGCACCGGCGTTTTGCAGCAGCGCCCGGTGGTTGGCGTGGTGCGTGTGGGGCCAGCTTACGCCGGTTTTCCGAGGCTGCACAGACGGCTTTCTTGAAGGGGAATGACGCTGCAGAACTGGCAAGGACGCGCCGGGCGGTGGATGATGCAGGCCGAACCGCAAGTCCGCGGAGTTCCGCATGAGCAAGGCTCTCCACAAACCCATCTTCATCCGCCCGAGCCTGGATGGCTTCCAGATCGACGAGCATCTGTTTGCCTGGGGCACGACACTGGCCGAGCTGGACCGCCAACTGTCCGAACGCGGCCAGCGCCGAGACGGCGAGTTCGCCGAGATTCCGCGCGGCCTCTGCGGCAGCGCCTACGGGTTTCCGGCGATCTCCTTCGAGCCGGCCTACGGCGAAGCAGAGCGCCCAGTGCGCACGCTCACCTATCACCTCGCGCCCTATGATCCCAGGCGTGACGTTGCCGATCATCGCTGGTGGGCGGATGCCATCCGCGCCGCGCTCGGTGCGCCGATCGAGGAGTACGTCGCCGATGCCGAAGAGCGTGAAGGCGCGGGCGAGGGTACGGTGTTCTATCACGCGACCTGGGTGCTCGACGGCCTCGAACTCGGCCTGTCGACCTTCGGCGGCCAGCGCCCAGAGAGCACCGGCATTGCC
>JALYJV010000380.1 GCA_030775105.1 Pseudomonadota bacterium
ACCAACCCACTTGTCGCGGAAATCCTTGAGGATGATGCCGGGCAATCCAGCCGTCTTCAGGAAGCACTTCACGACGAAGGTCTTGCCAGTGCCCATGGCGCCAACGCACAGCACGCCCATCGGCGCGCGGCGCTTGTCACCTGCGCGGACGAGTGCGGCAATCCGGCTGAGCTCCGCCTTGATGCCGGCGTTGCCGCCGACCGCCTCGAGACCATGGCGGCTTTCGACAAACTCCACCAGGCCGGCGCATTCCTTCTCGATGATCTCGCGCTTGCGCTTGTGGATCAGCTCCAGCACTTCGGCCAGCGGGTCACTGTGCGTCTTGTCTGCATCCGCGGCGTCCGGGTTCACCAAGGCGCGGATCGCGTTCTCGTCCATGCCCACCGTCATCTGGGCAAAGCGATCAGCACGCTCGGCCGCATTGGTCGAAGCACCCAACAGCTTGAGGATGAACGCACGGCGCTCGTTCGCCTGCATGCCCTCGTCGGGCCTGGGCTTGAGGATGCGCATGACCTGGATGGCACGCAGGCCCGCCGTGTGATCGGCCAGCCGGTCGGCGTCAGCGTCGGACAGTGACGAAGCCACTGCACGGACCGCCTGCAAGCGCACTGCTCTGTCCGGAAGTGGGATCTCTACGGCGGCGACGCGTGGATTGTTGACCAGAAGCGCGTTCAACTCGCTCAGCGTTTCGCTGATGATGAATACGATCTTGTCGGCCTTGGCGATGGTGCTATCCATGGCCAGCCCGTGCGCGCGAATGACGTTGGCACGGTCGTCAGGGCCAAGGGTGTTCATCTCGCCGGCGGGAAAGACCGCGCCAGCATACGAGACAATCAGGCCTACTTTCGAGTTGGTCCTCAGCTCGCGTTCCGCGAAAGCAAAGGTGAACCGCTCCGTCGTGTCGCCGTCGATCCCCGCGCCATTCGCATTAGCGTGCGTGCCGCGCGCGGCATCGAACTCAACGACAGCCTTGCCGGTCGGCGTCAACAGTGATGCCGTCAGGAACTCCCGCAGCGTCAAGCTCTTGTCGCCGAAGAAGACGTCGTCGAACACGTTGCCGTGCAGCAGGAAGATCGAGGCCTCTCCACCCCGATACTTCGTGCGCACGGTCTCCGCCCATGCGGGCAGTGGCGTGTCCTTCGCAGGCGCGGTCTTGCTCATGCGGTTCTCGCAGGCTTAGAGGGTTTTGGCAGCGGCGGGCTGGGCGCGCGCAGCCTTCATCGCGGCAAGCTCGGCTTTGGCATTCACGGCGCCGGCGGACTGGCCGAGCTTGCTCAAGCGCACATCTAGGTCGCTATCGCGCAGCTCCGTGCTGAGGTTTGCCTGGGCAACCGTCGTCTTGATGCTCTCGCGGACCTTCTCCAGGGACTGCACTTCTGCGTCCGTCGACAGGCCTTCCAACTGCTGGTTGATCTGCACGCGGGCCTGAGCCGACTTGAACTTGGCCAGCATGGTGTCGCGCTCGGTCTTGAGCTTGCTGACCTCGCTCTTCACCTGCATCAGTGACTGCTTGACGGTCTCGGCGTCGGTGCTGGCCGTGGTCAGTTCCTGTTTGGCGTCCTCAAGGACCGACAACAACTCATTCTTGCGCTGGATGCAGAGCGTGGCGAGGTCATCCTGGTTCGTGTTCAGCGCGGCTTCGAGCTGGGAGTTGACGTGGGTCAGGTCGCGCGAGTGCTTCTCGACGCGCCCGCTGATCTCGTCACGGCGGGCAATGACAGCCGCCGCCGCGCGCTGCAGGGCGACATACTTCTTCGTGAGGCTGTTGATGCTGTTCTCGTAAGCGATCTCAGGGTGCTTGCCCTCAAGGCCGGTGACAAACAGCGAGGCGAATCCAGAGAACAGGTTGGCAAGGCGGGCGATGATATTCATGACGTGGGTTCTCCAGTGAGAGGTCGAAGGGGGTTACTTGGCCGTGTTCACGGCCGAGAAGAATTTGCGGTGGTCGGCGGCGAAGGCGCGGAAGCCATCATGCAGCGCGCGGCGCGCGGCCTTCTGATCCTTGGCAGGCGTGAAACGCAGCGCGCGCAGCGCGCCCGAGGACGCCCACTTGAAGTGGTCCGCCTCGACGGCGCTGCCGTGTCCTGAGTGGATCTGTACCCAGGCATAGCCAAGATGTTCCTGGCCGGCGATCTTCACCTTGTCTTTCTGCAGGTGCTTCACCAGCTTCGGCCACTGCGCCTTGAGCGTGCTGTCGATCAGCGAGAACTCGCTGTCAGCCAGTAGTTCCGAGCCGAGGTGGTAGCCCATGGCGTGGAAGGCATTACGCATGGAATCGGTGCTGTAGGCACCATAGCCGCGCGCCACATCTCGATTCAGATCGAGCAGCCACTTCGGCTCGGCCAGCTTGGCGTTCAGCTGCTTGATCTTCGTGAAGGAAGAATCAGTCTTGGCGAAGAAATTGATGGTCGATAGCAGCGTGGACTGCGCGAGGCAGCGGTGCGTGTCGCGGTGCACTGTGTCGCGGTCGTCGAACTCGTCACGCGCTGCGTCGAAGAAGTAGCTGGCGATGTAGACGCTGCGATCGGCAACCGCCAGCAACGGCGCCTCCGGATCGAGAAAGTAGCCGCGGCAGCGACCGAGCTTGCCGGACAGGGAGGCAACGGCGGAGCCGAAGTAACCGTTCCAGCTGGTGTAGCGCGACAGCAACCGGACGAGCCCCAGTGGGGTCTTGCCAGCGCGCGTCAACGCAGTGGTGACGGCAGCTTCGTGGCTGGCGAAGTCCACAAGACTGGTCAGTTCTTCCTTGGTGATGGTCGGTGCGTTCATGTTGATATCTGGCAATTGCATTGAAGAGGGCGAAGGTTCCTATGTCGAACTGAGAATGCCGTGCATCTTCTCTAGCTCTCGATCTGTCAGTTCTCTCCCGTTCTGGCGAACAGCAAAGCGAGCGTCTGGGGCCATGCGCTTCAGTTCGTCGAAGAGATAGACGGCGGCTACCCCGTGACGTCCGGAAATAGGTTCTGCCTGCCCATTGCTGAGTTGGATGCTGACGGTGATTGGATCGTTATCGTCTAACCAGCAGGCCTTCAATTGCCCGGGCTCTTTCATGCACGTCGCAAGCAGATCATTAGCCTGGAGAATTTCGCGCTTACGCGCCCGCCCCAGCACACCGACCCAAATGAGCAGTGGAAGGAGAGAAACCACGCCTGCAATAACCAAATAGTCAGTCACGTCGGTCAAACATCTAGTCAGTGCTGGGTCGGTTGTTTCTGGGGCTTGGCCACAGGGGGCGCAGCAGCGGCCCGCGCGGTCGTCGGCGACGCCGATGGAATGGATAGGGAGGCGAGCGGATCGTCCAGGTCCAGAGAGCGCTCCACGGATTCCTTGATGCGCAGACGCTCAAGCGCCTCCTGCAGTTGCGCGCTCGATCCGGTCGACCCGCCTGAAACGCTGGCCATGTGGTAGACCTCCTCCGCTGTGTCCAGCAGAGACATCATCTTGGTCTCGATGGTGGCGCGGCGACCGGTGAGATTCCCGAGCCCTGCCCTCAGTCGCTCGAGATCCTTGAGGGCTCGTTCCAGCACGCTTCGATCGGCACCGGGGATCTCCATCTGCCGTTTGAGATCGCTCATGCGATTTTCAAGACTCCGGGGGTTTGCCGATTCGGCACGCTGCTCCAGATTGATCAGCGACATCCACAAGCTCAGGTGGTCGACCCGAGCATCGCCAAACCGCTCGACGTCATTGACCGTGAGACCACCGCGACCGCTGGCGCGCAGGCCCTCCATGGCTTCGTGTAGCGAACAGAGCCGGTTGTATCGATCCCAGCCTTCGTTGTTATGGTTGACGCCGTTCTGTGCCAACTGAAGGCGCAGACCTTCGATCAGCTTCATGCGCCGATCCCGCCGGAACTGACGATCTACCTTGTTGCGGAAAGTGCTCATAGACGGGATGAACATGGCCGCAACGATCTCCGCGCCCATGCCGAGGATCACCGGCACCGCAAACCCTGCGGCGCCGTAGCGATACGACAGCACCGTGCCGAGCAACGCGACGCCGAGGCAGGCCACGACGTTGGTCGTGCTGGTCAGCATCTCCATCAGATAATTCGGCTCGTTCTCGTTGCTTTCCATGTCTCCGTCCCCGGAAGTCGTTTACACGGACACCCGCACACTGCCGCGGCTGGCGGCCTTGTGCAGTTGCGTGAGAACTCGCTCTTCCATTGCAATCGCCTCAGGCGTGCGCATCCATTCAACGGTGCGCGGGTGCGGCGCCGTGATGCGGAAGTCGGCAGCGATGGTGGCAGGCTGCGGCGAGAGGACCACCACACGGTCGCCCAGCGTCAGCGCCTCGGTCACGTCGTGTGTCACAAAAACCACCAGGCACGGATTCTTCGCATGCAACTCGCGCAGCAGGATCTGCATCTCGCTGCGCGTCTGCGCATCCAGGGCACCAAACGGTTCATCCATGAGCAGGATGCGTGGACGCAGCACGAGCGCCCGGGCCAATGCCACGCGCTGGTTCTGGCCGCCCGACAGTTGCGCGGGAAGCAGATCCTTCTTGTCGGCGAGGCCGACCGCCTTGAGGGTTTCATTGACGCGCGCCGCAATCTCACCCGGCTTCACGCGCTTCTTCCACAGTGCCAGGCGGAACGGAAACGATACGTTCTCGTAGACAGTCAGGTCCGGCCGGTTGGCGTAGCGCTGGAACACCATGATGACGTCGTCATGCGCGCCATTGCAGATCACGCCGTCGATCAGGACCTCGCCAGTGGTCGGTGTCCTCGTCTCGATCGGGCGGACACCGCCCATCATTCGCAGCACGGTGGACTTACCGCAGCCAGACGGGCCGAGCAGCATGTTGATGCCGGGGCCGTCAAACTTGAGCGACACATCGTTGACCACGCGCGTGACGCCGCCGCCAGGTGCGGGATATTCCTGCACGATGTTCTTCAGCTCGACGCTCAGCTTGCGAGGAGCCGGTGCAGCGGCCGCAACTGCCGGTGCCGGCGCTGCTGCGGGAGCGGGAGTCGGGGTCGTTTGCGTCACTGCTTCGTCTCCCACGGATAGAGTTTGGCCTTGGCCAGCGACATGAGCTTGTATGTGATCAGCGCGAGCGCAATGATCACGATGATGCCGACAAACACTTGGTCCATCGCCGAGAAGCGGCGGGCGTTCTGGATCAGCTGGCCCAGACCTTCGCGCGCGTTCACGTATTCAGCGACGGTGATGTATGTCCACATGATCGACACGGCCGCAGTGATGGCGTCCGCGATGCGCGGCATCGCGATCGGCAATACCGAATGGCGGACGCACTCGAACGGCGTAGCACCAAGGTCGCGTGCGCCGACCCAGTGATCCTGCGGAACGGCGCGGACGGCATCACGCACCATCGGGATCAGGTAGACCACGGCGCCGATGAACAGGAAGGTGATCTTCATGCCCTCCCCGATGCCAAACCACATCACCATGATGGGCAGCAGCGCAACCACCGGTGCCGAGCGGAACGGATCGATGAGCGGCGACAGGAAGGCATTCACGCGGGGATTCGCCCCCATGAAGACGCCGATCGGCACGCCGATCAGCACCACCAGGACGCCAGCGATGGCCACGCGGCCGAACGACCACAGGGTCGCGGTGGCCAGCAGGCTTCGTTGTCCCTCGCTGTCCCACGCCAGATAGCCGAAGGCCTTGGCAACGCTCATCGGGGACGGCAGGGCATTCGGGGCAACGATGTTGAAGCCGGAGAGGACCGACCACAGCACCAACACTGCGACCACCGCTGCAACCCCCAATCCCCGCGCTGTACGCGCGGGAACGGGGTCGTACGGATTCCACATGCCGGGTTACTCCCTGGACAGAACGGCGGCGCGGGTCGTGCGGTTCAGGGCACGGCAGTCATCGAGCGAGTAGCCTTCGCCAGCCGCATTGCCTTCATTGCAGATCGGGCGGTCGGGGCCAAAGCCGGTCACCTTGAAGCGCGCACGGGGCAGCTCCCATTGCGTCACGAGGTAGTCGACGACGGCGTTGGCGCGGGCCAGCGACAGGCGCATGTTCGTGTCGCGAGCACCCGTCGAATCGGTGTTGCCGGAAATCTCGAAGTACGCCGAGCCGTTGTTCTCGATGAAGGGCACCAGCTCGCTGTCGAGCGTCGACATGGCCTTCTTCGTGAGAGACGCCGAACCCGTCGTGAAGTTCACGGTGACAGGCTTGGTCACAGCAGCAGCCTGCTCGGAAACCTTCGTGCGCTCGGTCTCGGTGAACTGGAACTGCGGCTTGGCAGCCTCGGTCACCGCGGCCTGGTTCTTGGCCAGCAGGTTCTTGACGTAGCGGTAGTCGAACGACTGCTGCGGCGGAATCACCGGTGAGTTCGGGTTTGCCAGCGCTCCGGCGGTGCGGTAGATCTCGTCGAACTGCTTGTAGACGCGCTCGTAGTGGTTGGTGCCGCCGGCTAGGCCGAGGATGCGAGCGTTGTCTTCAAGGTTGGTCCACACCACGTTCGAGAACAGGCTCTTGATGAAGCCGTTGCCTTCAGTCTTGGCGAGCAGAGCGAACATCTCTTCGTTCTTCACCAGGGCTTCCACCGCGGCGTCCGGGTTCTTGCGCGAGGCATCGACGCCTTGCAGCCAGCCGTCAACGAAGCTCTGGATGACCTGCTGGTTGTCAGGATTTCCCAGCACGCGCTGATCGCAGACCATCACGTCGAAAATCAGGTTGGTGGCACTTTTTGTCGAGTAAACGACGTGGGCGCCAGGGACATTCTTCAGCGCGAGCGCGAGGTCCGGATCCCACAGGGTTACGGCGTCAACCGAGCCGGATTCCAGCGCAGCGCGGACGCCGGCGGTGCCTTCTTCGGCTTGGATGTAAACCATCTTCACCGACTGCTTCTGACGCGCGGTCATGCTGGAGTTGGCGATCGCGTCGATCGTCATGCCGTCCGACGGCGTGAACTGCAACAGTGCGAGCTGCTTGCCGGCCAGGTCTTCGACGCGGCGGATGTTGGGATCGTTCGAGATGATGGCGTCGCCACCCTGCGTGTTGTCCACGATCAGCACTGCGCGGCCGTCGCCGCCGGCATTACGCAGGTTCGGCTGCTCCTGCGCCCAGAAGTCAGATGTGCGCCAAGCGCACTGCGCGCTCGAATTGAACACGGTGGCCAGCGTGGGGATGCTGTCCTCGATGACGAATTCGACGTTGACGCCGAGGTTCGAGTAGATCGAACCGGGCTGGGTCTTGAGCGACTTGCCGTTGGCAACCAGCGCCGGGGCATAGCCGTGGAAGCTCACGAGGGAGACTTTCAGGGGGTTGCCTTTGGAACCGAGCGCCCCCTTGCCAGACGAGGGCACAGGAGCGGACGGTGTGTCCGGCTCGGAGTCGGACGAGCCCCAGCTCGAATTCGAGGCGGCCGCAACAGCGGCGCTGCCATCAGCCTGGGGGCCGGCTTCGCCGGACAGCATGTCCTTCAGGCCGAAGTTCCACGCGAGGGAGCCGGTGCCAGCGATAACGACGCAGGCGATGAGGCCTTTCGAAAGCGGTGTAAGTGCCATAAAAGAGTTCTCCTGTATTAGGCAGCGGGGGCGGCAGATTCGGCCGCCGGCAGAATTGAAAGGGGGATCTCGAGCATGCGACGAATCTCGACGTCGATGCGCGCGGTTTCGCGAATGGCGGTGTCCTGCGCAGCGCGGCCTTCCGCGACCAGCGCGGCGGAGTTCTGTGCAGCCGTTGTGATCTCGCGCGCGACAAGCTCTTCGAGCTGCTGGATCTGTTTGCGGATTTCCGCTACGTCGGCGTCGCGCTTTTCGTCGCGCGCCTTCGCGGCAGCGTTGCAGCGCTCAAGCGTGCTCGCGGCCTGGTCCTGCAGGTGCGCCTTCTCATCTTGAAGGGCCTTGGCTTTCGCGCTGGCATCGGCGGCGACGTCCTCAACGGTCCAGGCATCATCGGCCGCATCCATCGCGGTGACAGCCGCCCTGCGCATGCCGGCATCCATAGCCTTGAGGCCATCGAGGACCTTGAGCATGCGCTCCGCCGGGAACGGCGATGCCGGCACGCCGCGCGCCGCGTAGATTTCGGTGAAATCGCGACCCTCGGCAATCACGGATTGCTCTGGGGTAAGGGTGGTAATGGGTGCCGCTGGCTCTGGCTCAGTCGCAACCTCTGGAACGGGTGCCAGGTCGATCTCCGGAGCGGCCGACGTCACGAACAGCCCTTTGATCTTTGACCACTTCTGCGACATACGTCCCCCAGAGGGTGATGAGGATTGCAATAGGTCATCGAACTATTTGGCATTGCAATGAACAATGCAATAGCGCAAAGGTCGGTACGGAAATCGAGACTGTGCTGTCGCGCCGATCATCAGCAGGGAAGTGTGCTGAGCGCCGACAACCTTCGACCGATACGGAATGCCGCCTCGCCGCGACATTTTCTACCGCTTTTCGGATTCTAGCTTTGTGTCAGGTGACAGCGGCGGTGCGTTTCATCGCGGGCGGCGCGCGCTTGATGCTGAGGAAGCTGTACATGAGCGCGCCGACGGCGACGATTAGCAACGGGATCCCAATCAGCGGCCGGTAGTAGATCCAGGCGATCGCGATGGTTGTGAGCGAGCCAGCCAGCGCGAGCAGGAAGGCGATGATGCCGGTGCCGGCACCGACGATGCGGCCGAACAATGGCACGACGTCGGCGAGCACCGAGAGAGGCCGGAACAGCAGCGACAGACCAAAGAACATGAGGAAGAAGCCAACCGCGCGCAATATCCAGGTCAGGACCGTGTTTTCCTGCTTGGCGATCTCGAACATGCGCGCCGCTGGCAGAATGCCTTCCTCAAGCAGGTCAATGTCGCCGCCTGAGGGCGTGGTGAAACTCGTGAACGTATTCCCGGTCTGCTCGGCGACGAGGCTCACGTCGCCCGGCGGCACCAG
This sequence comes from Pseudomonadota bacterium, assembly GCA_030775105.1. GTDB lineage: Bacteria > Pseudomonadota > Gammaproteobacteria > Nevskiales > Nevskiaceae > Solimonas. The sequence continues at coordinate 8,858 of JALYJV010000380.1, forward strand.
CCGAAAAGTCACGCGCGTATCGCCGATGACCGGGGTGGCCGGGTCGGTGCCCAGGTAAAGCACGTTATTCTGGCGATGAGAGCGCTCCGCGTACGCTTCGGGTGCGAGTATCTGGGCATCCGCAGGCAGCTCGCGCGGCGAGCCGGCGCGCGCGATCTGCGAGGCGTTGAGCCGGAATGCGCCAAGCGTGACGGTTTCGGCTTGCACGGTGCGTTCCGAGAACGGCATCTGCTCGGGGTTGACGTGATCCTCGGGCTGGCGGAACTCGCCGGACTTGATCCGGTCAGACGACCATTTCTTCTCGTAGGAGTAGGTGGTGACGCGTTCCTCGCCGCCGCCGAGCTTCTGGCGCGTCTCGGTCTTCTCCTTCTCGTCCCACTGATACATTTCGACGCTGCGCAGCAGCCTCAGGCCGCTGATGCTCACGCCGAAGTCGGGGTCGGCGAGAACGTCACTGGTCTCCGCGCGCCCGGCTACGTGGACTAGGCGCCCGCCATTCTGGCTGTCGATCTGAGCAGCGTCGACGCTGATGACCGACGCGATGCCCTCGTCGAGCGCCTTTTCGCGCGCCACGGCACGGCCTTCGTTCCAGAACAGCGCGGGGAACGAGATCCCGAACAGGATGATGCCGAATACGAGACCCTTGATTGCGCCGCCGATGCGCGAGAACCAGCCGACTTGCGTGGTTTCGCTGAAGGTGTCAGACATTGTGTCACCCCGGTTGATGTTCGAAGTATTTGCGTGCGAGAAGCGGCTCGCAACAAGCGAGTTTGCCAACCGCGTCGCAAATCCCGGTGAGTCGCGTCGGCGGCATGCTGCAACGTTCCCGGGCAACCGCCTGTACCTCGACGCGAAACCGGCAGGGAGCGACATCCCCCAAAGTTTGGGTATTTCGGGGGCTCAGATTCAAATCTCCTGAGCGTCGATGCCTGGCTGAGCGAACACGGCGAACCATACGGCAGGTTGCATAAGTGGAGCGTACCGCGAGGACCCGCCGTCGGAACAGCTTCTGACCACTGGTTGGCAAAAGTCACCGTGAGCCGTCTGCCTGTGTTGCAAATATTCTGAGCATAACGACAGTTCCCCGAGGAACACATGAGAAATGCTCGACAGCTCTTGCTTCTCGTCGGATTCGCTGGAGCGCTGCTTTGCGCTGCGTGCAGCAATGAGGACCCATCAAAGTGTTCTACCCCAGAACGAGAGGAAGACCTTGCGAGTGAGGCATGGAGCGCAGCTCAAGAAGATGCCAACTACTGTGAGATCGACAGTGATTGTGGGCTTTACCTTGGTGGCAGGAGTTGCGCCTCCAGTTGCGGCACGCCACTGAACAGATCCGAGTTCGAGCAGCTGTACGAGCTATCGGTGGAGTTGGAGGATCGTGTCCTGCAATGCGAGGGAGGTTGTCCTGTGCCCTTTTGCGCACCACGAGCGTGTGAACCGGTAACGATTTGTGTCGAGAGTAGATGCCAGATAGCCGCATGTCCGCCGACCGGTCCGTAGTTGGTGGTTTGAACAAAAGCGTTTATACGAACTTGGACCTGCCTTGCGCCGCCCAATTTAAACGTTGATCGACCTGGATGTGGTCATTCGCAGGCAGTCCGCCACTGGCAGAGGTTGTGTGAAAACGCACGACGAGTGTCGTAGAAATCGCGATGTGCCCGCGTAGGCCGCGTGAATCGCCGCCACTCTGCTACGGCGGACGATTCATTGCTGCCGGGGAAAAGCACAACTGACCGCTCCGTAAGCGGCCGTTGACGAGCAGGCAAAGATTCGGCCAGCGACCGTTGCCAGGCCGAACTCTCTGCATCGCAAACAACGTCGATTCCTCCGAAAGTGCCTACTGGTTGGCAAAACGCGTGGACAGGTGCGGAAGTACTGTCAGCATGCGTCGCGGCTTGCGGCGTAGCTCATGACAGTAATGAGGTGTCCAATGTCCGAGAAAAAAATCCTTCCCGCCTTTCTGCTGTGCTTCTTCTTCGGCGTTCTGGGTATTCACCGTTTCTACGTCGGTAAGGTGGGCACCGGCATCGCCCAGATTTTCACGCTCGGCGGACTGGGCATCTGGGCGCTGATCGATATGATCATGATCATCGTCGGCGCGTTCACCGACAAGGACGGCGCCAAGATCACGCAGTGGACATAAGCGCACAGAGTCGGCAGATGCAGTCCAGCGACTACTGGTCCCGGGCAGCCTGCCGGGCTGCGATCCTGGCCATCCTGCTCCATACCGT
>JALYJV010000381.1 GCA_030775105.1 Pseudomonadota bacterium
ACATTGCACAGCTCCCGCTAGCTCGGAACGTGCCGCCTTTAGCGCCTCAGTCATGTGCCCTAGAGCTTTTGAAAAAGATTGAATGAATCTGGAGTGTTTAACTTGAGCGTTTCGCCGCAACCCTCGCACCTGATTTGAAAAGGCTATGAAGCTTCGAGCTATTAACTAGGAAATTCAGATGAAGGTCATGTCGCTCTTCTCAAAGCGTCAGAAAAATCTGCGTGGAGACGTCCCGGATGTCTACTCCTACTCGGATATTCCGAACTCTCTTCGAACTCAGGTAGTGCATATTTGGTTCGACGCTCTCGGGGGCGAGAGTGACTACAGGCATGGTCAGGTCAGCTCAGCGTACGACATGATTGTTAATGCACTTTGCAGGGAGTACGGGCTATTTCGCCTTCCGCCGGCATTGAGCTTAGGTAATCGTCACTACATGGAAGAACTAATAAATTACTTCCTTGCTGAGAAGGACACCGAGAAAGTATTGGATGTAGTTGAGCTTTCATTCCGCGTTATCGATCGGGCTACTAGGGGGTTTGACTATCTCCACAGGAGGAACGGATCGGAGATAGCTGACGGCGCGATAGCCGAACTCAACGTAAGGTTTCAGGAAAGCGGTGTCGGATACCAGTATGTCGAAGAGGAAATTGTTCGTATCGACTCCGCTCTTCTACATGCAGAAGTTGTCAAGCCGGTTCTGGTTTTGCTGAACAGAAAATCTTATGAGGGGCCTCAGCAAGAGTTTCTGAAGGCACCATCGCGAGCACCCTGAACCTTCGCCCAATCCAGAATCGATTCGACGCGTGCCCGGACGCGGCTAGCGGTTTCGTTCTTGGTAGTCCAGATCGGCGTGAGCACCAGCATCACCAGCGCGGTGTCTATATCTGCAACGTTCGTTTCGCCGAGCTTTGGGATTGCGTACTGCGCGAGGGTGTTCTCCCACTGAGCGGCGTGCTTGGGGTTCTTCCAGCCAGCGCGATGCGATGCAATGTAGCGGCTCGCTGCTGTTGCGAACGTAATCCCTTTGGCCTCGGCGAGCTTGCGAGCTGCGCGATGCCTGTTGCGCTCGGTGATCGGGTCTAGGCGCTTGTCTGGGTCTTTTAGAAGCTGACGCTGGCTCGCGGCTTTCTGCCGTGCGACGGCAAGGGAAATCTCGGGATAGGGACCCAGCCCCATTTGTCTTGCGCTGCCGTCCAGCATGTACCGGAACAGCCAAGACTTGTTCACCTTTGAGCGCACTTGAAGGTAAAGACCGTCGCCGTCTCCGTACCTGCCGGTCTTTGAGAATCTTTGTATTTGTACTGCCGTTAACTTCCCCATAGCCCACACTCCAGCCCACAAAAAATCGGTAGATGATGTTGGATTAGAGTGGACGTCCATGGACAAAGTTCCATCGTAATCTCATAAATAACAAAGAGATAACGATTGTGTATGGGTCTCCGTAGAAATCAATCCAGCGGACGCTCTCTCCGCCAAACAGTCCTTATCTCTTTGTAAGTAAGACAAGAGCATAGGAAGCAGAAAAGCCCGCGAAATGCGGGCTTTTCTGTGGGCGCTGCGAATTGGCGCTCGGGGGTTCGGCACGGATAAATGCAGGTCGGCTTTGGGGTTATGTGCGTCGATCGCCCTGATCAGCGGGATGCCTCATCACCCCTGTTCGGACGAGCCCGCCGGTTCACGACCGCGCTAGGGTGGCTGCAACGCTAGGGGGAGACCTGCGCTCATGAAAGAAACCAAGCACACGTTCTGTCGCATCTGCGAGGCGTCCTGCGGACTCGTCGCGGAGATGGAGGGCGGCAAGATCGTGGACTTGAAGCCGAACAGGGACCACATCGGCACCGACGGCTTTGCCTGCATGAAGGGGCTGAACCAGCATCGCATGTACGACTCGCCTGATCGTCTGCAGTATCCGCTCAAGCGCGTTGGCGATCGATTCGAGCGCATCAGCTGGGCGCAGGCTTACGCTGAGATCGGCGCGAAGGTGAAAGGGCTGCGTGCAATCAGCCCGCACGCGATCTCGATGTACGTCGGGACCGCCGCCGGCTTCAGCCTGCTGCATCCGATCTTTGCCGAAGGCTTCATGAAGGGGATCGGTTCACGCAGTATGTTCTCGTCATCGACGCAGGACTGCGCAAACCGCTTCGCGTCGGCGACCGAGATGTACGGCTTTCCGTTCACGCAGCCGTTCGTCGATCTCGACCATGTGCGCTACATGCTGATCGTCGGTACCAATCCGATCGTGTCGAAGTGGACGTTCCTGCAGGTCGCGCATCCGGGCAAGCGGCTCAAGGACGTGCGCAAGCGCGGCGGGCGCATCGTCGTCGTCGATCCGCGCGAAACCGAAACCGCGAAGATGGCGGACGCGCATCAGTTCATCCGGCCGAACACCGACGTGTTCTTCTTCCTGTCGTTCCTGCACGAGCTGTTCGCGCAGAACGGCGTCGATCGCGAGCACACGCAGCGCTACATGACCGGACTCGCAGACATCGAAGCGCTTGCAGGGCAGTGGCCTGCGGAAAAAACCTCTGCGCTGACCGGCATCAATGCCGATGCGCTGAAGGCGATGGTCGGTGACTACATTGCTGCGGGTGCATCCGCGATCGTCACCGGCACTGGCCTGGGCATGGGCCGTCACGGCACGCTCGCGCAGTGGCTTGCCGACGTGATCAATGCGATCTCCGGCAACCTCGACCGCCAGGGCGGCGTGCTGCTCGGCGAGGGCCTGTTCGACTTCGCGGCGTATGCGAAGAAGGAAAAGCTGTTCCAGCGCATCGAGCGTTCGCGCATTGGCGCGTTCCGCGAACTCAACGGCGGCTTCCCTGGCGGCATTCTTGCCGACGAGATCCTCAAACCCGGCACCGAGCAGATCAAGGCGTTGTTCGTGACCGGCGGCAATCCGCTGCTGACGATGCCCAATTCCGCACGGCTGAGAAAGGCGCTGGGCGAACTTGATCTGCTCGTCGTCACCGACATCTATCTCAACGAGACCGCGAGCCTCGCTCACTACGTGCTGCCGGCGACTTCGCCACTCGAACGCGCCGACCTGCCGTTCGTGTTCCCGTTGTTTCTCGGCATGCAGTCGCGCTCGTACATCGCCGCAACCGATGCGATCGTCGAGCCCAGCGGCGAGCAACGCGACGAGGCGACGATGTACACCCAGCTCGCGCGCGCCTGCGGCGTCAGCCTGTTTGGCGCCAGGCCACTGCAATGGATCATGCAGCTGATGCTGTGGGCGAATGCGCCGTTCCGCCGCGGCCGCCAGCCGTCGCTACCGATCCGCCTGATTCTCGATCTGATCCTGCGCTCGTCGAAGGTCGGTCGTTTCCGCGACGTTGTGAAGCAGCCGCAGGGCCTGGCGTGGCGCGGCGGCCCGAAGCCCGACAGCTATCTCGGCAAGCGTGTCGTCCACGACGACGGCAAGGTGCATCTCGCGCCGCCGATGCTGATGGAACAGACGTCGCGGCTGACAGCGATCTTCGCCGACGAAACCGCGAGCTATGCGCGCGGCGAACTGCGGTTGATCTCCAAGCGCATGCACAGCACGCACAACTCCTGGACGCAGAACATCGCCGAACTCACGAACGGCGAGATGGGCCAGACCAACTACGTGTACATGCACCCGGACGACGCGCGTGCGAAGGGCCTGGCAGAGAAGAGCGCCGCCGACATCCACTCGCCGACGAACACGATCCGCCTGCCGGTGAAGCTGCTCGACACGCTGATGCCGGGCACCGTCGCGATTCCGCACGGCTGGGGACACCAGCATGCGCGCGGGCTGAGCATCGCCGCGAAGCTGGGTGGGGCGAACGTCAATCTGCTTGCGGCGGATGGCGCGGATGCGGTCGAGCCGGTGTCCGGCATGGCGCACCTGACCGGCATCCGGGTGCGCATCGAACCCGCTGCGGGGCCGATCGATACGGGCAGCTGGACCGGTATTGCTGAAGGCGCGGCGGCGTAGAAAGTTCAGCGCGTCAGTTTCCTGTAGCCCGGGTGCAACCCGGGGCCCGTGCCTTCTGACAGGGCAAGACCCCGGATTGCATCCGGGCTACTCAGCTCGAGCACTCGGTGCGGCACCCCTCGATACACCTGCTTCGCAGGCACTCGATGCGAACGGGAATGACGGCCAGTTTAGATTTTTCCAATCTGGCTGCGCACGGACTCCAACTCATCCGGAGTATTGAAGCTCCACGCCCAGCGAGGCCAGTGGGCGTAGTCGACTTCCGCAGCGCCGATTTCTCGCAGCCAGTGGTGCAGAGCCAGCTTTCCGGCATCCAGCGATTGCCTGGCGGCGTTGACCAGGCTTGCATCCAGCAGGCAGTAGATCGGCTGGAGACCCATCCCGTCGTGGACGCAGACTGCCGGGGCATTCGCTTGCTTGCGGGCTGCGGCCAGGCGCGTTGCGAGGTCGAGCGGTAGCAGCGCTGCGTCCGCAGGGACGCAGAGAACAGAAGCCGTCTGACAGGCGCTCAGTGCTGCATGGATGCCGGCCAGCGGGCCTGCATTCGCGACCAGATCGGAAAACACCGGGATAGCCAGACCCGGATACGCTTCGGTCGGACGATTCGAGATCAGGATCTGTGCGTCGCTCTGCGGTGCAAGCGCGGCCAGCAGGCGATCGATCTGACGCTGACCGTCAATCTCCACCAGCAACTTGTCCTGGCCGCCCAGTCTCTGACTCAGACCGCCACCGATGATCGCTGCTGTCAGCATGGGTATCTGCAAGGCATGGGCGACTGGGGCTCGATCTGACCGGCGCACGTTGTCGCAAAGCCTATCCCTGGAAATGTTGCCGTGCAAAAAGCCGATCGCTGCTCCGTTGGACCGCGATGGCCGGGCGAACGGTAGTGATGTGCCGACGGGTGCACTCTGGCTGTCAACACATTGACGATCCGTTTCGACAGACTGGATGCAGAAGTCATTTCGGAGAAGCGCAATGGGAATTGCCTATCAATCACGCATCGAATTTTTGGGCGTCAGGTCAACGCTGCATCAGGTTGCGCGTCGAGCCGACGTGGATCATTCAGAGATATCGTGTGCAGAGCGGCCGGACCGGCGCAGGCTCGGGCATCTGATCTGCGCTGCTTCGTGCATCTTTTCCAGTTGGATGTTCTGGACCCTGGGTTCCTTCGTCGCCGGGCAGCTCTGAGTCTCGGATGACGCTCGCCTCCGCGAGGGGCGCACTTGCGATGTTGAAAGCTGGCAGCGTACGCCGACAATGATCGCTGGTTTCCCGAAATCAGCCAGAAACAGCAACTTGAAATGCTAACGATCGTTCGCTTGTAATTCTGCAGGTCAAAAACTAAGATGCGCGAACTGACCTAACGATCGTTCGCATGCAAAAACTCCTTTCATCGCATCGTCGGCTGGCCTCTGTAGCGAACCTGCTGCCACCGGGCGCAACGCCGGAAGGCTCGAGAGGCGTGATTCTCGGCGAGGCCCTGCGGCTGTTTGCCGAGCACGGCTATGGCGGCTCGTCGATCCGCGACATCGCCGAGCTGGTCGGCATCAAGGGTGCGACGATGTATTCGCACTATCCATCGAAGGCGCACGTGCTTGCCGAGCTGATCAGGATCGGCCATGACGAACACCACCGCCAGATGCGCAATGCCGTGCTCGAAGCCGGTACGGAACCCAAGCAGCAGCTGATTGCCCTGGTCCGCGCGCACGTGCGCGCTCATGCCGAGTACCCGATGCTGGCGGTGGTCTCCAACGCGGAGATGCATGCGCTTCCGGAAGAGTTCGCCGCAGCCAGCCTGGCGATCCGCCGGCAATCCGAGATGCTGCTGCTGGAGGTCATCGAGCGTGGTGTGAAGCTCGGCGTCTTCAACGTGCCTGACGTGCAACTGGCACTGCCGGCGATCGGCGCAATGGGCCTGCGTGTCGCGCACTGGTATACACCCGAGATCGGCAAGACGCCGGAGCAGGTGGCTGATGTATTCGCCGAGTTTGCGTGCCGTGTGGTTGGCGTCATGAGCTAGCAGCTTTCAATCACCGCGGCGACAGAGACCGCGGCTTTTCAAATCCAGATGTGCGAGGAGATCAATGATGCTCAAGACAAAGAGCACAGCGGGTTCGGCTGTCCTGACGGCGGCGGTTTTCACGGTGCTGACGATGCCCAAGGCATTCGGCCAGGCCGATTCATCAGAGCTGTTTTTTGCTGAAGATCCGGCCGCGTCGTCCGCGGATACTGCAGTGCCATCTGCGGAAGCAAGCGAAGCGGCCGCAGCTGAAGCGGAGGATGCGCAGCTCACGCCGACCATCCCGGTTCTGGAGCTGAGGCCGGATCAGGCCGTGCCGCCGCCGTCGCGTGGCGACGGGCCGGCGCAACTGGAGGAGATCGTCGTCACCGCGACCAAGCGCGAGCAATCGATCCGCGATATACCGGCGTCGATCACCGCGTTCTCCGGCGAGAAGCTCGAGAACTCCGGCAAGCTCAATCTCAATGACTTCATCCAGGAGTCGCCGGGTGTCACCGCTGCGCAGGGCGCACCGGGGTTCACGCGCCTGACGTTCCGCGGCATTTCCACCGACACGCTACCCAGCGCTGGCAATGCGCAGCCGGTCGGCATCTTCATCGGCGATACGCCGTTCACCGATCCGTACATCGCCAACATCGTGCCCGACCTGAGTGCGTTCGACCTCGCGGGCGTTCAGGTGCTCAAGGGCCCGCAGGGCACGCTGTTCGGTGGCGCGGCGCTGTCGGGCGCGATCCGCTACGAACTCGAAGAGCCGATGCTGGACACCTGGCAGCTGCGTGGCTTTTCCCAGTATGCGGGTCCCAAATACGGCAGCGCGGCATTCACGCACGGCGTCGCGGTCAACGCGCCCATCAGCGATGCCAACGTCGCGCTGCGCCTCAACTACGTGCGCCGCGAGTATCCGGGCATCGTCGACGATCTGCGCGCCGGCAACGAGGACGTCGAAGCGTCCTCGGGCGACCAGTACCGCGCGCAACTGCTGTGGCAGCCGGGGGACTGGAAGTTCAAGTTCACCCACATCACCCAGGACTTCTCGGGTGAGAACCAGCTGCTTGAAGTCGATTCACCGACCGGTCCGCGCGAGACCGACCGCTCGGTGCTCGAAGCCCCGGCCGAGCACGAGTTCGGCCTCAACAGTCTGGAAGTCAGGTACGACTTCGAGACCATGCGCCTGGTGTCGCTGACCTCACAGGTGCATCGCGACGCGAACTTCAGCCGCGACATCACCTACTCGCTGGCCGGCAAACCGCCGCCGGGTTATCCGGCGACCGCGGGCGTGCTGACGCAGGTTATCGACAACTCCGAGAACATCTCTCAGGAGCTGCGCCTGCAGTCGATCGGCGGTGGAGACTTCAACTGGCTGATTGGCGCGTATTACTTCGACTACGAGATGTTCTTCAACATCCTGATCGATACGCCGCTCAATCAGAGCCTGCTGGGGCCGGGCAGCCTGCTCGGCGCAAACCCCTTGCTCGCGAGCGTGCTCGGACTTGTCGGCTTGCCGAGCCTGGGCTCGGCGACGGCACTGCTCGATGGCACGTCGAATGCCGAGTCGACGGAAAAGGCGCTGTTCGCCGATTTCTCCTATGAGTTCTGGGATGATCTGACATTGTCGGTTGGCGGTCGTTACTACCAGACCGAGGTGTCCGGTGGTTTCGTCGGCACCGGCCTGCTGGTGGCCGGCAACCAGAACGACGGCCTGTCGTCGAACTCGCTTGCATCGATCAAGGAGCATGGTTTCAATCCCAAGGCTTCGGCGACGTACAAGTTCAACCCCCATGTGTCGCTCTATGCCTCGGCGGCGAAAGGCTTTCGCTTCGGTGGCCTGCAGTCGCTGCCATCGACGCCGACCAACGGCGTGCCGCCGACCTACAAGTCCGACACGCTGTGGAACTACGAGCTGGGCCTGCGCACCAACTGGCTCGACAACACCTTGCAGGCCGATCTGACCGCGTTCTACATCCGCTACACGAATCCCATCGTGACGCAGGCGACGCAGGGCATTCCCATCGCCTACAACACGAACGTTTCGGCGGCCATCAGCCGCGGCGTCGAAGGCAGCCTGCTGTGGAACACGCCGCTCGATGGCGTGACATGGTCGTTTGCCGGTGGCTACACCGATGCGCATATCACCGAGGAGTTCACCGCTTCCAATGGTGATGTGGTCGAACCGGGGCAGGACATGCCCGGCGCCGCAAGGCATCAGTTCAGTTCCACGTTGAGCTATCTGCAGTTCTGGGACCGCTACACCTTCGCACCCAACATCAGCTACACCTACATCGGCAAGGGCTTCAGCAACATCACGCATGATGTCGAGATCAACGGCTTCGGCACGCTCAATGTCGGCCTCGTGCTGGGTACGCAGGGCATGTTCGGCAATCCCAGGCTTGCGATCAACATGACGAACATCAGCGAAGAGACTGCAGTCGTCGCGGGTGCGACAGCCAATGCGATCGTGACCCAGCAGCCGGTGTCGGTCTACCTGCTCAATCCGCCGCGCACGCTGACCGCGCGCATCTCCTTCGAGTTCTGAGCGATGGTCAAGATTCCGGCAAGCGTGAACGCAGGCGCTCTGAGGCTGCCGCTGCGCAGCAAGCTGGCGCTCGGCGTCGGTTCGGGTGCGTTCGGCATCAAGGACCAGGGCTTCAACGCGCTGCTGATGCTGTACTACAACCAGGTCGTCGGTCTGCCGGCGGCCTGGGTCGGCCTCGCGATCCTGATTGCGACGCTGGTCGACGCGGTGGCCGATCCGCTGATCGGGCAGTGGTCGGATCGCCTGCAGTCGCGTCTAGGTCGCCGCCATCCGTTCATGTACGCCGCGGCGATTCCGGTCGCGCTGAGCTATGCCCTCGTGTGGATGCCGCCGAGCGCCGTCCATGAGATCCAGTTCGTGTATCTGCTCGGCGTGTCGATCGCCGTGCGTGTCGCGATCAGCCTCTATGAAGTGCCTGCCGCGGCGCTGACGGCCGAGCTGACCACCGACTACGACGAGCGCACGAGCCTGGCGACCTACCGCTTCCTGTTCCAGGCACTGGGCCTGATCGGCATCGGCGTACTCGTGTTCAACGTGTTTCTGAAGCCGACAGCGGAACAGCCGGTGGGGCAGCTCAACGCCGGCGGCTACGTCCAGTATGGAATCGTCGCGGCAGCCATCATGATGGTCTGCATCTTCGCCGCGGCGCGCGGCACCCATCGATACATTCCGCTGCTCAGAGCCACATCGACCGCGCAGCACGGCCGCCTGCGCGACAATCTGCGCGTGCTGCTCACCGATCGCACTTACGTGAGCGTCGTGCTCTGCATCTTCTTCTGGGCGGTTGCGGTCGGCATCAGCACCACGCTCGGCTCCTATGTGATGACCTACCTGTGGAAGCTCACGGCGGCTCAGATGGCCGCGTACTCGGGCGCTGCTGGCATCGGCCTGTTTCTGGGCGTCATTGCTGCGGCAGCGTCACGCAGGTTCGGCAAGAAGAGCGTCGCGATCACGTCGTTCGCGATCGCACTCGTAGGGGCGGCGCTGTTGATCACGCTGCGCCTGCTCGGTGTGATCGACTGGGAAGGCGAGGCCGCGCTGCCGTACCTGATGCTGCAGAACGCCGTGCTCTACCTGGGCGTAGTCACCGGCAACATCATGGGCGCGTCGATGCTTGCGGATGTGGCCGATGTGCTTGAACTGAAGACCGGCAAGCGCATGGAGGGCCTGATGTTTGCGGCGCTGATCATGATCATGAAAGCCGTGTCGGGCATGGGAGTGTTCGGTTCGGGGATGATCCTGTCGGCGATCGGATTTCCAGAACGTGCCGATCCGGCAACGATCGATCCGCAGATCGTCGAGTCGCTCGGCCTCATCTTCGCGATCAGTCTCGTCGTGCTGGTGTCGCTCGCGATCCTGTCGATGAGCTTCTATCCGATCACCCGCCAGATGCAGGAACGCACGCTCGCCGACCTGGCTCAGGCAAGAACAACACCAGCAGAAGGAAAGCCGGCATGAGCAGGACGATGGTGGAACGCTCGACGCAGTTGGGCCGCATACGGGGATTCGAGCGTCTCGGCGTGCAGACCTATCTGGGCCTGCGCTACGCCGAACCGGCGCAGCGTTTTCAGGCGTCCGTGCAGGCACAGTCGCCGTGGGAAGGAATCTATGACGCGACGACCTACCGCGCATCGGCGGCGCAGGTGCCGATTCTTCCTGAGGTCTATGGGCCGCGGCCCAGCGCACCGCGATCCGAAGACTGTCTCTTTCTGAACATTCACACGCCTGGAACGTCATCGGCGGTCGCGCGCCCGGTCATCGTGTTCATCCATGGCGGTAGCTTCACCGGCGGCGGCGGCAACTACTACGACGGCACGGCGCTCGCGCGTGGTGCCGACGCTGTGGTGGTCTCGATCAACTACCGTCTCGGTGTGTTCGCCGCACTCGACCTTGCATGGTTGGGCACCGAGCGCGATGGCGGCGGCCAGCTCTGGCTGGGCGACCAGATCAACGCGCTGCGCTGGCTGCGCGACAACATCGGCGACTATGGCGGCGATCCGGATCTGGTGACCGTCATCGGCGAGTCGGCGGGTGCGGTATCCGTCGCGGCCCTGTGCGCCGCGCCGGAGGCCGAGGGCCTGGTTCACCGCGGCGTGGCCTGCAGCACGGGCTATATCCTGCCGGACGAGCCATCGAACGATGTCGTCGGCAAGCTCGCCAGGATCAGGAAATGCAGTCGTCAGCAGGCCATCGAGTTCCTGCGTTCCGCGTCCACCGATGAACTGATCGCGCTGCACAAGCGCGGCAAGGCGCTGTCGCCGATCCCGGTGTGCAACACGCCGCTGCTGCCCGGACGGACGGAGGATCTGATCCGTCGGCGCGGCGCCACGGCGGTGCCGATGATCGCCGGCTATGCGACGAACGAGGGCGAGTCGCTGGACCTCATGCTGAAGCTGGCAACACGCTTCCCGCGCATCCTCCTCAACCTGTTGAGTTACTTCATCGCACGCGCCATTGCCGCGCATGCGGCGAAGGGCAAGGCGAATGTGCCGGCGTACATCCGCAAGCTGAAGAAGGCGACGCGCAGCATCGGCTTCGGCCGTCGCTTCAGCGATCTGGTCTGGACCGATGGCTTCCGGCGTGGCGCGATGGAGTATGCGGAGGAAACGACGCGCGCAAGCAGCAGGGGCTACGTCTACGTGATGGATCTGCCGATGCGCTTTGCAGGCCAGTTGATCCGCTCCAGCCACGGCATTGATCTCGCACTGACGTTCAACGTCTGGGACGATCCAGAGCATACGGTGCCGATGTTTGCAGAGCACCCGAATGCGGCGGTGCTGGCGAAGCGCTGGGTCAAGATGCTCGGCCACTTCGCCCGGCATGGCGAGCCCGGCGACGCACTGGGACCATGGCCGGTCTACGGTGACGGGCAGCGATTCTCCTTGCGGGTCAGCGGCGAGGCCTGCGTGATCGAAGAGAACGTCGATGCGCTGTATCGCGAGAAGGTCTGGCAATAGGAGCCTGCAGCATCCATGAATCAAACAGTCGAAGCT
>JALYJV010000382.1 GCA_030775105.1 Pseudomonadota bacterium
CGGGCATGGGATAATGCGCCCCCATCCAACTCGCGTGCGGCTGCAAGGCCTTGCTCGCAATGGCAGAAAATGGAAGAACAGTTCCGCACAATCATTGAGTCCATCGGCGAGAACCCGGACCGTGAAGGTCTGCTGCGCACGCCGCAACGCGCCGCGCGGGCAATGGAATTCCTGACCCAGGGCTACGAGCAGGACATCGACGAGATCGTCAACGGCGCGGTGTTCGAGTCGAGCAATGACGAGATGGTGATCGTCAAGGACATCGAGATGTTCTCGCTGTGCGAGCACCACCTGCTGCCGTTTCTCGGCAAGGCGCATGTCGCATACCTGCCGAATGGCAAGGTCATCGGCCTGTCGAAGATCCCGCGCATCGTCGACATGTATGCGCGACGCCTGCAAATCCAGGAAAACCTGACCAAGCAGATCGGCGAATCGATCCAGCGCGTCACCGGCGCGGTCGGTGTTGCGGTTGTCATCGAAGCGCAGCATCTGTGCGCGATGATGCGGGGCGTGCAGAAGCAGAATTCGAGCATGATCACGTCGATGATGATCGGTCGTTTCCGCGACGACCCGCGCACGCGCCAGGAATTCCTCGAACTGATCCGCAGCCGCTAGTTCCGGTGCCGGCTGGTCCGGAATTTGCGCAGTAGTACGCCGGAAAGCCCGAACTTCAGGCTGATTTTGAATCCGGCTACACTTTAACCAGCGTACTGCCCGTAATCCTGCTCGCTGATTGAGCTCATGAGCCTGAGGCCGCAGGGCCGAACCGAGGAACCGTGTGATGCTTCTGATATCCGTCAACCCTGACCTGACCGCTCAACGCGAGGTCCTGGAAGCCGTGGCCCCGCAGGTCGCCGAGTTCATGCAACGCCACCGTGACGGCCGCAAGCTGTGGATGCCGAGCGAGCTGCTGCCAGCTAGCGACCTGTCTGACACCGATTACGACGCCGAGCTCAAAGTTCTTCGCGAACGCGCGCGCGGCCTGCCGGACAGCGTCCGAGTCGCCCTCGCGCTGAACCTGCTGACCGAAGAAGGCTTGCCGCACTTCCATCGCCTCGTAGCCCAGTACATGGGCCACGACGGCGTCTGGGCCGAGTGGAACAACCTGTGGACCGCTGAGGAAGATCGCCACGGTTGCGTGCTGCGCGACTACGTGCGCGACGCGCGCGTGTTCGACCTGCGCCCGCTGGAACAGATGCAGTACGAGTACATCGAGGCCGGCTTCAATCCGGAATGGAAGGAAGACCCGTACCGCTTGCTCGCGTACACCAGCCTGCAGGAGAAGGCGACGCAGGTTTCGCATTCCAACGCCGGCCGCGTCGCCGGCCAGTACGACCCGCAGTTGCAGCGCATCCTCGCCCACATCTGTGCCGACGAGGCGCGCCACTACGCGTTCTACCGCGACAGCTTCACCGCCGTGCTCAAGCTCGACACCAATCGTGCCCTCGCCTCGCTCGCGGCCGTGGCACCCGCACTGGCGATGCCCGGCCACAAGATCGCCGGCTTTGCGCAGATGTCGGAAGTCGAACGCCGCGGCGGCATCTACGGCCCGCGCGAATACCTCAAGCTGGTCGAAGACCTCGTCAAGCACTGGGCGATCGATACGCTCGGCGGCTTGTCGTCGGCCGGTCGCGCTGCGCAGGAAAAGATCATGCAACTGCCTTCGCGCCTGCAGCGCATGGCCGAGTACGTCGAGTCCAAGGCCCACTCGCGCAGCTTCTCGTTCGATTTCATCTACCAGCGCGCGTTTGAAATGGCGGCCGGCAAGGGCGGCTGAACGCTTCGCGGGAAGCTGATGTAGCCCGGTTTCGCCAATGGCGAAGCCGGGACGCCGGATCTGCAGCCCCCGGCTCCGATACGCGGAACCTGGCTACGCATCTAACGAAAAACAGCGAAACCCGATTCCGGCGTTTCGTCGCTGGGCTGCCAGTCGAACCGATCGACTCTCGCCGCAGGCGGTCCCCGCTGCAGCCATTCGCGCAAGCGCTCCAGCGCCGCCGCTTCACCGCTCGCGCAACCTTCGACGCTGCCGTCATCACAGTTGCGCACCCAGCCGTTCAGCTCCAGCTCGCGCGCGGTTTTGGCCGTCGATTGACGGAAAAACACGCCCTGGACGCGACCGTGGACGGTGAAGCGATATGATGTGGACATGATGCTGATCATTCTAAAAGCACCGACGAACCTGCGGGCAACACATGCTCAAGCGTATCCGTAGGAGCCTGCGCCAGCGCATCGAGCAGTGGGCCGGCGATCACGCTGCGCCAGCCGCCAGCGCGGAAGATCAGCTCAGCTTCTCCGCCGAGCTGCCAGTCGGCCAGAGTCAGCCGCTGTGGCGCATCCAGCTGCAGATGATCACCGAACCGCAGGCCGACGGTGAACGCCTGCGCCTGCGTGCGCACATCCAGACCAATTTCGCGAGCGCTTTGCGCCCGGCCTTGAGCCAGCAGCGCGTCGAAGCGCGCCCGGCGCTCGCGGCAAACAACAGCGGCACAGCAATGAGCTTGAGCCAGCGCAGCGCGGTTGCATTGGGCGGCGCCATTCAGCGCGCCGCGCAGCGCGCACTCGAAGTGCCGGCAATCCGCGCGCTGTCGGAACCGCTGCTACAGCTCGACCTCAACACCTTCGTCGAAATCCAGGCCTCGACCGCCTCGCTCGCCGAAGGCAGTCACCAGCTGTTGCCGCAGGCCGACAAGTTACGCGCGCTCGGCATCGTGCCCAAACGCAGCACCGATGCGCCCGTTGCCGAAACCTGGGGCGGACAGGCTGCCGACGGCTTCGCGCAAGTCTCGGTACTGCAAATCGACAAACGTCATCTGCCGCAGCGTCTCGCCGAGTTACTCGGAGAACGGCCGTTCTCGCTGGCCGCAGCAATCGTCAACACGGCGCAGCAGAAGTAGCGGTCTGTGCGTAGCGTCGATCCGCAGCGGCGTCAGGAAATCCGCAATCTCGCGCTGCCCATCCTCGGCGGCATGGCTTCGCAGAATCTGCTGAATCTGGTCGACACCTGGATGGTTGGCGGCCTTGGGCCGGACGCGCTCGCCGCGACCGGCCTCGCCGGCTTTCTCAATTTCATCGCGGTCGCGTTCATCACCGGTTTCTCGCCTGCGGTGCAGGCGATCGCTGCACGGCGCATCGGCGAAGGCAAGGCCAATGAAGCGGCGGCATCGCTCAACGGCGGCCTGCTGCTGTCGCTGCTGATCGGCCTGCCGCTGAGCGTGCTGCTGATTCTCGCGACACCGGCGATCTTCGGTGCGATGGTCGAAGATCCGGGCGTTGTTGCCGAAGGCGTACCGTATCTGCAATGGCGACTGGTTGCAGTCGTGGCCGTCGGCATGAATTTTTCATTCCGCGGCTACTGGAGCGCGGCCAAGCTCAGCGGCTTCTACCTGCGCACGCTGCTGACCATGCACATCCTCAACGTGATCTTCAGCTACACGCTGATCCACGGCCTGTTCGGCCTGCCCGAGATGGGAACGTCGGGCGCCGGCCTGGGCACAACACTGGCGATCTTCGTCGGCACCGCGCAGTACTACGTGCTTGGCTTTCGCCATGCGCGGACCCAGGGCTTTCTCGAACGCAGGCCGAGCCCGGATCAGTTCCGCAGCCTGCTGCGCCTGGGCCTGCCGTCGTCGATCCAGCAGCTGCTGTTCGCCGGTGGCTTTGCCACGCTGTTCTGGATCATCGGTCGCGTCGGCACGGCAGAACTCGCGGTGGCCAACGTCCTGACCAACATCACGCTGACTGCGATCCTGCCCGGCATCGCGCTCGGCATCGCGGCCGCGACCTTGAGTGCACAGGCCCTCGGCCGTGGCGACACCGACGATGCGTATCGCTGGTCATGGGACGTGTTCCGCGTCGGCGCGTGGATCTTCGGCGTACTCGCATTGGCAATGCTGTTCGCGACGCGGCCGATCCTGACCCTGTTTCTGCGCGATCCGGCGCTGGTCGAGATCGGCGTGATTCCGCTGCGCATGATCGGCGCATCGATCCTCCTCGATGGCCTTGGCCTGATCATGATGCAGGGTCTGCTCGGCGTCGGAGCCAGCCGCTTGGTGATGCTGGTCGCAACCGGACTGCAGTGGGGCCTGTTCCTGCCGTTAGCCTGGCTGCTCGGCCCCGTGCTGGGCCTGGGACTGACACCGATCTGGCTGGCGATGGGCGGCTACCGCCTGCTGCAGGCGGGCATCTTCATCGTGGCCTGGCAGCGCCGCGACTGGCAGCACCACACGGTCTGAACCCAGTAATTTATCCCGCAGAGGCACTAAAGCGCCAACTTTGCAAAGTAGTTGGCAGGCACCCCATATAGGGGGTATCACAGCACCCTACAAACGCGCACTGTGGTCCTGCAGACAACTGCAACGGGGGTGCCACGTGACACACAAGCGCATTCACTTCAGTGCTCGCCGCGACAGCTTCTTCAGCTCGCATCCTGAAACGGTGCATCAGCACCGTCTGCTCAGCCCGGATCGCAAATCCTTCGCGCATACCGCAGTCACTGCCGGCTTGGCTCTGGCGGTGGCCGCTGCGGCCGTCGTGACGGGGGTCCTGTTGGTGACGGTTGCGACTACAGTTGTGCCGGCTGCGTTGCTGGCGCACATCACGGTGCAATTCTTCTCTCGCCACGGCGGCTATCTGTAAGCGGCCTCGCAGGTCGCAACGCGGTAGTTGCGGCAATAGCCGCCGCGCTAAGCTCGGCTTCCTGACTGTGAGGAGCGAGCAAATGGCGATCAAGAAGGCAAAGAAGAAAACAGCAGCGAAAAAGCAGCCGCAGAAAGCAGTCGCAGCAAAGAAGAAATCGGTTGCGACGAGAAAGCCCGCAGCCAGGAAACCTGCGCCGAAAAAAGTCGGCAAGGTTCGCGCCGCGGTGAAGAAGGCCGCTGGCAGCCTGAAGAAATCCGTCGCGAAAGTCACGCGCCGCGTGAAGCTGAAAGACGGTCGTCCGCCGAACTGGCCGGCACTGTCGCCGTACATGACCGTGCGCAACGGTCAGGCCAGTCTCGATTTCTATGCCAAGGCTTTCGGCTTCCTCTCGGAACACGAGCCGATGCGTGACGAAAAGGGCGAAGTCACGCATGCCGGCATGCGCCTCGACGAGGCCTGCATCATGTTTGCGCCGCAGGGCATGGGCAGCGAAATGCGCACGCCGAAGGACAGCGGCGGCATCGGCCTGTCGCTGTATGTCTACGTCGCCGACGTCGACAAGCACTATGCGCAGGCCGCAGCGGCCGGTGCGCAGGTACTGCAGATGCCGGCCGATCAGTTCTGGGGCGATCGCATCGCCTGCTATCTCGATCCGGACGGCTATCACTGGACCTTTGCGACCAACGTCGGCGAGTTCGACGCGAGCAAGGCTCCGCACTGATTGCGGACACCGCAACGCTCAGGATTTGCTGGCGATTTCCTTGATGGCTTCCTGAGCGGCTTCGCGGTCAAGGTGCTCGGCATCGAGACGGATGCACAGCAGCGCACGGGTGCGACGCCAGGTGTCGGCGGCCACACCGAGCGTGACCATGCCGCCGAAAATGACCGACGGTACCGTCCCCATCAGCTTCGCCGCGAGGCCGGACTCGAAGGCGCCGATCTCATTTGAAGTCGAAATGAAAATGCTGTTGACCGCCTGCACGCGCCCGCGCAGATGATCCGGCGGCATGATCTGCAGGATCGTGTTGCGGATGACGACGCTGACGCTGTCGAAGGCGCCGGTGAGAAACAGTGCGATCACCGACAGCCAGAGATTTTCCGACAGCCCGAAGACCAGAGTCGCGACACCGAAGCCGATCACCGCATAGAGCATGTTGCGCCAGGCGTTGCGCAAGGGCGGCCAGTACGCGCAGGCGATGATCGTCAGCATCGCCCCCACCGCCGGCGCCGAGCGCAATACACCCAGACCCTCAGGCCCGACCTTCAGAATATCTTCGGCAAACACCGGCAGAATCGCGACGACGCCTCCAAACAGCACGGTCAACATGTCGAGCAGCAGCGCGTAGAAGATCACGGGCGTGCCACGCACATAGCGCAGGCCTTCACGCAGGCTGGTCCAGATGTCTTCGTTGGCGTTCGGGCTTGCAACGACTGGCCGCGGCTTCACGAGCAGCAGCATGCCCTGCACCGCAAGCAGCAGAACGACGACAACGATCAGGCTCGCACTCAGGTTGGTCGCCGCATAGATCAGGCCGCCAGCCATCGGACCGAGAATCGCGCCGGCCTGCCAGAAGGTGCTGCTCCAGGTCGCACCATTGCCGTAGATCGCCCGCGGAATCAGGAAGGCGCGCAGCGATGACATCGCCGGCGAGTAGAAGCCGCGGGAAAAACCGAGCACTGCGATCATCGAATACGCGACGATCAGCCAGGCAGTCTGCGACAGGTGCGCGCGCACCGGCGCCCACGAAATCACCGCGAGGATCAGCGATGCGAGCAGCATCACGGCAATCGCGATGCGCAGGATGCGGCGCTTGTCGAAGCGATCTGCAACATGGCCGCCGAACAGCGCGAGGGAAATGAACGGCAGCGCTTCAGCCAGACCGATCAGCCCCAGCGACAGCGGATCGCGGGTGACGAGATAGATTTCGTAGGCCAGCGCAATCTGCTGGATCTGCATGCCCAGCGTCAGCAGGAAGCTGCCGCCGATGAGACTGACAAACTCGGGATAGCGCAGCGCAGCGTATGCATCACGCGCCATGGCGCCTCCGCAAAGCTACAGCGCTCGGCATCTTGGCTGCCGGCGGT
>JALYJV010000383.1 GCA_030775105.1 Pseudomonadota bacterium
ACGTTCTCCAGCGCAGTGAAGCCCGCCAGCAACTGGAACGACTGGAATACGAACCCGACGCGGCCGGCGCGCAGCTTGGCGCGCGCGTCTTCATCGAGGCCGTTGAGTCCCTGCCCATCGAGAAAAATCTCGCCGCTGCTCGGCAGATCGAGCCCGGCCAGCATCGACAGCAAGGTGGTCTTGCCCGAACCGCTGGCACCGACAATGGCCACCGATTCGCCGGCGGCGATATCGAGGCTGACGTCCGCCAGAATCGTCAGCGCATGCCCGCCGCTGCTAACCTCTTTACCCACCCCGCGTGCAGTCACTGCACTGGTCTGACTCATGATTCGATCCTTGATGCGCCCATTCAAGCAGCTGTGCGCTGTGCTGACTCTGTGTCTGTTGCCGATGCCGGTGCAGGCCAACGGTGCTGCGCCCGCAACGCTGGATGCCGCGCCAGCGCCGGTGATCCTCGTCCTGGGTGACAGCCTCGGCGCCGCGTTCGGCGTGATGCCGTCGCAGAGCTGGGTCGCCCTGCTGCAGGCGCGGCTGCTGGACAAAGGCTATCGGCACCGCGTCGTCAATGCCAGCATCAGCGGCGAAACCAGCTCCGGCGGCCTGTCCCGACTGCCGGCCCTGCTCAAGCGTCACCAGCCGCAATGGGTGCTGATCGAGCTGGGCGCCAATGATGGCTTACGCGGGCTGCCCCTGGATCGGATGCGCGGCAACCTGACCCGGATCGCCAGGGCCGCGCAGGCGGAAGGCGCCAAGACCGTACTGTTCGAGATGTATATCCCGACCAACTACGGACAGGACTACGCCAAGGGCTTTACCCAGAGCTTTACCGACGTGGCGCGCGAAACCGGCTCACCGCTGGTGCCGTTCTGGCTGCAGGCGATTGCGACCAACCCGGACGCCTTCCAGGACGATGGCCTGCATCCCAACGCCAGCGCGCAGCCGACGATGCTCGATGCGGTGTGGCCAACGCTGCAGGCGGCACTGGATGCACAGAACAAGCAGAAACCGTAACGCATCCACTTTAGCCTGCGAGGCGTATCTGACCCTGCATCTCTCCTGACACCCGTTCCATCTTCCTTTCATGAAAATCGCCGTCATAGGCTCGGGCATCTCCGGACTGTCTGCAGCATGGTTCCTGGCGCTTAAGCACGAGGTCACGCTGATCGAGCAGGACGACCGGGTCGGCGGCCACACCAATACGTTCATGGCCGGCGAGCAGCCGGTAGACACCGGCTGGATCGTCTACAACGGCATCAACTATCCGAACCTGACCGCGCTGTTCACGCAGCTCGGCGTACAGACGCGGCCGACCAGCATGTCGTTCGGCGTGTCGCTGGACCGCGGCGCCTACGAATGGAAAGGCAGCGACCAGCTGTACAGCGTGTTCGCGCAAGCCTCCAACCTGTTGCGGCCGGCGCATTACCGCCTGCTGCTCGACATCCTGCGCCTGAATTCGCACTGCAATGCGCTGCTCAAGGCCGACACCCTGCCCGACGGTTCCCTCGGCGATTTCCTGCGCGACGCAAAGTTCTCGCCGGAGCTTTCGGCGCGCTACCTGCTGCCGATGGCCGGGCTGATCTGGAGCTGCTCACCACGCCAGGCGATGGCCTATCCGGCAGCGGATTTCATGCGCTTCTTCGAGGCGCACAGTCTTTTCACCGCAACCCAGCAGCCGACCTGGCATACGGTGATCGGCGGCAGCCACCAATACGTCAGGCAACTGCTCGCGCAATACAACGGTGCTCTGCGTCTGAGTACGCGCGTCGACAGCCTCCGTCGCGTAGACGATGGCGTCGAACTCAGTTGTGGCGGGCACCGAGAACGGTTCGACCGCGTGGTCTGTGCCACGCATTCAGACCAGGCTCTGAACCTGCTCAGCGATGCCAGCCCGGCCGAACGCGAAGTGCTCGCCGGCATCCCCTACTGCAGCAGCCGGGTCGTCCTGCATACCGACACGAGCTATATGCCAATGCGCCGCAGCGCCTGGGCGTCCTGGAACTACATCGAGGACGACGTTGATTTCCGTGCCGCTGATTTCAATCGGGAAATCCACGACCGGCCAATCACAGGCAGCTACTGGATGAACCTGCTGCAAGGGATTCCGGGCGCGACCGAGTACATCGTCACACTCAATCCGACCCGGCCTATTGCGCAGGACCGTATCCTCTATGACACCATCTACCACCACCCGCTGTACGGGCCGCAGAGTGTGTTGACACACACGCGACTTGCCGGGGTCCAGGGCGCCGGCGGACTGTGGTGGGCAGGGGCGTGGAACGGTTACGGTTTTCACGAGGACGGGCTCAAGTCCGGACTGCGGGCCGTCGCCGGCATTGATCGGGGGTGTCTGCCGCAATGGGCGCAGCTTTGAACGACGGGATCGCTGTAGAC
>JALYJV010000384.1 GCA_030775105.1 Pseudomonadota bacterium
GCCTTTGCCTTTCTGGCGACTTGGTTGAAATCGAATGCAGCGAACGCGGAGGCCGGCAGCAGCAACGCCGTAGCAAGGAGAATCCTGACGCAGAAAGAGGTGGACACTGAGGCGGGCACTGAAGCGGGCATCGGCAGGGCAGCGGACAAAAGAGTTTAAGTGTGTCGGCATCAGCTGAACATCGCCTGATCAGTTCCCCCCGCCGCGCTTGCGAAGCTGGCGATTTACTGACCGGCAACGGCGCTGGCGTTGGTCCGAATCCGGAAAACGGAGTATGGCGCGTTTGCGGCCACTTCGGAGGGCGGTTTGCCGATGACGTGCTGCAGGCTGGAGCAGCTGACGTAGAGCCAGCCATCCGGGCCGAAACTGAAGCCGTCCGGCCAGCGCAGGCGCTCGCTCTGGACCAGGGTTTCGAGGCTGCGGTCGCTGCGCAGCGTGACGATTGCAGAGTGTTCGGGGTCGGAGATGTAGATCGTGTCGGCGTCGTCGATGGTCAGGCCATCCGAAACAGTCTTGGCGACGACGGTTTCGACGCGGCCGGCGAGGCTGGCGGCGTCCATCTGCCCGTCACGCAGGTCAGCGCTGCGGATGCGGTAGAGGTTGAGATCGGTCACCGCGGCGAAGTACAGCCACTCGCCGCGCCGGTCGAGCACGATCGAATCGACGCCGGGCCGGATCGCGACGAGGCCGAAGGCCTCCATCCTTCGGCCCTGGACCACCGGGATGAAGCGATCCGCCTGCACCGCCGGGTGACCTTCGAGCAGACGCCGGGCGCTGCGCCGCTGCACGTCGTAGACGACGATGGCCGGGGTCAAAGCAAAGAAGCTGGCCTCGGCGATGTAGATCGTGTTGCCGTCCGGCGACACCTGGAAATCATTGAGGTGCGAGCCGAGCCCGGCAATCTCGCGCGGAAACTCGAATTCGTGGACCAGTGTGCCGCTGTCGACATCGAATGCCAGCAGGCGGCCCGGATGCAGGCCGTGCTGGCCGTTGTCCAGCGTCCACAGGCGGTTCTGGCGGTCGATGCGCAGCGACAGCACGTCGCGGAACCGGCGCGGCTCATCGGCGCTGGTCTGGTATGCGAGGTTTGGCCAGGGCTGCATCTCGCCGTTGACCAGTTCGACGATTTTCCACTCCGGGCGTGCTTCCGGATGAAGCGAGACAAAGACCCGGCCCATGCTGGAAACCGCGATGTTGCCGGGCGGCGTCGGCAGTTCGGCGACGGTTTCGAGCGCCGTTTCCGGCAGGCGCGCGGGACCGGGCAGACGATCCGGGAAGGCGCCGCCGCCGCCATAACGCCACTTGAGGCCGCCCGCGCCGAGGGCGCCGGCGATGAGCACAAACACCAGGACCTTGATCAGCACACGCATCGGCTGCTCCTCATCGACGACTGGTTAGTCGGCTTCCGGTGCGGTTTCGCTGACCCCGCGTCGCGCCGCCAAGCCATAGCGCTCGTAGATCGACTGCATCTCATTGACGAGCAGGCAATACAGATCCGCAGTTTTTTCGGCGTCGTAGATAGCCGAGTGCGCGGCTTCGGCGTCGTAGCCGAGCCCGGTGGTCTGCAGTGCGCGGGCAAGTACGGTCTGGCCCAGCGCGGCACCACCCAGTGTCGCGGTATCGAACACGCTGAACGGGTGAAACGGGCAGCGCTTGGTCGCGGTGCGTGCGACCGCGGCATTGACGAAGCCGAGGTCGAAATGCGCGTTGTGGCCGACCAGGACCGCGCGGGTGCAGCCGTTTTCCGATACCGCCTTGCGGATCGGCCGGAAGATATGGTCCAGCGCATCGCGCTCGTTCATCGCCAGGCGCAACGGATTGTCGATGCGGATGCCGTTGACCTCCAGCGCCGCCTTTTCGATGTTCGCGCCCGGAAACGGGTCGACATGGGCGAACACGGTGTTGCGCCGTTCGAGCCTGCCGTCCTCGGTGATGCCGAGAATCACCGCTGCAACCTCGAGCAGGGCGTCGGTCTGGGCATTGAAGCCCCCGGTCTCGACATCCACCACCACCGGCAGGAAGCCACGGAAGCGCTGGCCGATCTTGGTCTTGGGGGGGCTGGAGTCCATTGCGGGCATCAAAAAAGCGGGTGCACAGGATACTCGGTATGGTCGGTCGGTATGGAG
>JALYJV010000385.1 GCA_030775105.1 Pseudomonadota bacterium
CTCCGATACGGCCTGGCGCTGAAGAGGGAAGAAGGCAAGGTATCGCGCACTGCGGACGAGGCCACGCTCAAGCGCCTGCGCCGCACTGCGGAAGACCTGATCCAGAAGCCGCTGGAAGGCGTGGATGGCGTCGCCGCGGTGAAGATCTCCGGCGGCCTGGAAGACGAAGTGCAGGTGCTGGTCGATCTGCAGAAACTGGCGCAGCTGAACCTGACGCTGGAAAGCGTCGGCAACCGCCTCAAAGCCGAGAACGCCAACATCTCGGGCGGACGAGTCGACCAGGGCTCGGCGTCGTATCTGGTCCGCACGCTGAACCAGTTCCGCTCGCTGGACGAGATGGCCGATACGATCATCGCGACGCGTGCCGACCGCAGCATCTACCTGCGCGACTTTGCCGAAGTGAAGAGCGGCTACAAGGAGCGCGAGGCCGTCATCCGCATCGACGGTGAGGAAGCAGTCGAAGTTGCCCTGTATCGCGAGGGCGACAGCAATACCGTCGCGATCGCCGACAGCGTCAAGGAGCGCATCGAACTGCTGCGCAAGTCGCTGCCGCCGGATCTCGAACTCAAGACCCTTTACGACCAGTCGATCTTCATCCGCCAGGCAACCGACGAAGTGATGAAGGCAGCGCTCGAAGGCGGCCTGCTCGCGGTGCTGGTGATCTACCTGTTCCTGCGCAATGCCGCGGTGACGGCGATCGTCTCGGTGTCGATCCCGGTGTCGGTGATCGCCACGTTCAACGTCATGTACGGCGCCAACCTGTCGCTGAACATCATGTCGCTGGGTGGTATTGCGCTGGCGATCGGCCTGATCGTCGACGACGCGATCGTCGTGCTGGAGGCGATCTTCCGCAAGCAGGAAAGCGGTATGTCACCGGCGCTCGCCGCCGTTGCCGGCACCCGCGAAGTCTCCGGCGCCGTCGTTGCGTCGACGCTGACGACGGTCGCGGTGTTCTTCCCGATGGTGTTCGTGCAGGGCATCGCCGGCCAGCTGTTTTCGGATCAGGCACTGGTGGTGACGGCTTCGCTGATGTTCTCGCTGCTGGTTGCGGTGACGCTGATCCCGATGATGGCGGCTCGCCTCCACGAGCGGCGCGCGGTGCCGGACGCTGCGCCGATGGTCGACAGTCCGCAGCGCTGGCGGCGTAACCTGACCCAGACCCGTTTCGCGATTCTGGAAACTGCGCCAGCCTGGTTGCTGCGCGTGCTGATTGTCTGGCCGCTGCGCGCGATCGGCGTGGTGCTCGGTGCCGTGCTGCGGCCGGCGGCCGGGGCGTGGCAGCGCGGCTACCTGCGCGTCGAAGCCGGTTATCGGCAGCTGCTGGAATCGGCGCTGGATCATCGCGCGACGGTGCTGGCGACGGCGCTGGCGCTGTTCGCGTTCTCGATGTTCCTGATGACCCGCCTGGGCGTGGAGCTGATTCCGCCGTTCAGCCAGGGTGAGTTCCACGCCGAACTGACACTGCCGCCGGGCACTGCTCTGGAGAAGAGCGACGCGGTGGTCCGCTCGGTGTCGATGGCGCTCAGCGGTCATGAAGCGCTGGCCGCGAACTACTCGGTCGCCGGCAGCGGTAACCGCCTCGACGCCAATGCCGAATCCGGCGGCGAGAACCAGGGTACGGTCACGCTGGTGCTGAAGCCGGATGCCTTCGACCGCGAGGCCGAAATCACCGAAGCGCTGCGCGAGCGCATCGAGGCGCAGCCGGGCCTGAGCTACCGCTTTACGCGACCGACACTGTTCACGCTGAAAACGCCGCTGGAAGCCGAGATCGTCGGCTACGACCTCGATTCAATTGCGCGGGTCTCCGAGCAGATCCGCGCGCGGATGCTCGCATCCGACCGGTTTACCGAAGTCGAGAGCACGCTGTTGCCGGGTCATCCCGAGCTGCAGATCCTGTTCGACCAGGAACGCGCGGCGGCGCTGGGCCTGGATACCGCCAAGCTCGCCGAACGCGTCGCCCAGGTCGTGCAGGGCAAGGTCGCTACCCGCTATCGCATGGGCGATCGCGAGATCGATGTGCTGGTGCGCGGTGCCGTCGCCGACCGTGCGACGGCCGATGCGGTCGCCAACATGCTGGTCAATCCCGAGTCCGAGCGGCCGGTGCGACTGTCCTCGGTGGCGCAGGTGCAGAACCGCTCCGGCCCGGCCGAAATCCGCCGTGCCGACCAGCAGCGCGTGATCGTGGTCTCCGCGAGTCTCGCCTATGGCGATCTCGGCGAAGCCGTCGCCGAGTTGCAGAACATCATCGACACGACGCCGCTGCCGGCAGCGGTCGGTACCGAAGTCGCCGGCCAGAGCGAGGAAATGGAAGTGTCGTTCCGTTCACTGCAGCTGGCGCTGGCTCTGGCGATCTTCCTGGTCTATCTGGTGATGGCGTCGCAGTTCGAATCACTGATCCATCCGTTCGTGATCCTGTTCTCGATCCCGCTCGCCGCGATCGGTGCGATCGGCGCGCTGTACGTCACTGGCACCGACATCAACGTCATCGCGCTGATCGGCATGGTGATGCTGATCGGCATCGTCGTGAAGAACGGCATCATCCTGATTGACCTCGTCAACCATCTGCGTGAGCAGGGCTTGAGCCAGCGCGAGGCACTGCTGCGTGCCGGGCCGATCCGCCTGCGGCCGATCCTGATGACGACGCTGACCGCGATTCTCGGCCTGGTGCCGATGGCGGTGGGCGGCGGCGAAGGCTCGGAGATGCGTGCGCCGATGGCGATCACCGTGATCGGCGGGCTTGCCGTGTCGACGCTGCTGACCCTGGTCGTGATCCCGGTGGTCTACACCCTGCTCGACCGCGGAGGGCGCAAGCCGGTTGCGGGCGCTGCCGAGCCGCTGTCATGAAACTGACCGGTCTGGCGCTGCGGCGTCCGGTGACGACGGCGATGTTCTTCGTCTGCGTCACCGCGATTGGCCTGATCGGCGGCAGCCGCCTGCCGCTGGAGTCGCTGCCCGACATCGAGTTTCCGTTCCTCCTCGTCAACGTGCCGTACCGCAACTCGACACCGGAAGAAGTCGAGCGGCGCATCACCCGACCCATCGAAGAGGCGCTGGCGACCCTGCCCGGCATCCGCGAAATGGAATCGACCTCGGGCGACGATGGTGCCGAGATCGAACTGCAGTTCGAGTGGGGTTCGGAACTCGCGGCCAAGGGCGCCGAAGTGCGCGACAAGATCGATGCGATCCGCAGCTCGCTGCCCGATGAGCTGGAGCGCATCACCGTGCACAAGTTCTCCGGCAGCGACCAGCCGATGCTGGTTTACCGCATCTCCGCCGAGCGCGACCTGTCGAGTGCCTACGACATGCTGGAGCGCAATCTCAAGCGCCGTGTCGAGCGCCTGCCCGGTGTATCGCGCGTCGAGCTTTACGGCGTCGAACCCAAGGAAGTGCGCATCGAGCTGTCGGCCGAGCGCGTCGCTGCGCACGGCGTCGATCTGCGCCAGCTCGCACAGACCCTGCAGCGTGCCAATTTTGCCTTGAGCGCCGGCGATCTGGTCGAAGCCGGCAAGCGCTACTACGTCAAGCCGGAAGGTCGCTTCGAGACGCTGGCCGATATCGGTGCGATGGTGATCTCCGCCCAGGGCCTGCGCCTGCGCGACATTGCCGAGCTCGCCTACGCCGAACCGATCCTGCTCTACGGCCGCCACCTGAACCAGCGCTACGCGGTCGGGCTCAACGTCTTCAAGGAAACCGGCGCCAACCTGGTCGAGGTGTCCGACCGGGTCAAGGCCGAGATCGAGCTCGTCAAGGCGCTGCCGGAAATGCAGGGTATCGCCCTGATCATGTTCAACGACGCCGCGACCGATGTGCGCAGTTCGCTGCGCGAACTGCTCGAGGCCGGCCTCCTCGGCGCGCTGTTCTCGGTGCTGGTGCTGTTCCTGTTCCTGCACGATCTGCGGATGACGCTGATCGTCATTCTGGCGGTGCCGCTGTCGCTGGTGATGACGCTGGCGGCGATGTACTTCCTCGGCTTCAGCCTCAACATCCTGACCCTGATGGGCCTGATGCTGTCGGTCGGCATGCTGGTCGACAACTCGGTCGTCGTGACCGAATCGATCTTCAAGGAGCGCAGCCTGAGCAACGATCCGGTCGCCGGCACGCTGAGCGGTGTTTCCAAGGTCGGCCTCGCGGTGACGCTCGGCACGCTCACCACCAGCATCGTGTTCCTGCCCAACATCTTCGGCGTGCAGAACGAAATGACGGTCTTCATGAGCCATGTGGCGGTGACGATCTGCGTCTCGCTGGCGGCCTCGCTGCTGGTCGCGATCACGCTGATTCCGCAGCTGACTACGCGGCTGTCGCTCGCGGCGGGTGGCGGCGCGCGCTGGATCAGGGTGCTGTCCGAGCGCTACGCCGGCTGGCTGACCTGGACGCTGCGTCATCGCAAGCTTACCTCGCTGTTCATCGTTGCGGTGCTCGCCAGCGTCGCGATACCGGCGATGTTCGTGAAGGCCGATCTGTTCCCATCGACCAGTCCGACGCGCATCTTCATGGAGTACAACCTCAAGAGCATCTATCAGCTCGACAAGGTCGAGGAGGCGGTCGATACCATCGAGCACTTCCTGGTCGCGAACAAGGACCGGTTCGAGATCGAGTCGGTCTACAGCTACTTCGATCTGAGCCAGGCGCAGACGCTGATCTACCTGCACGCCGACGAAGCAAAACGCACGCGGACTGCGGAGCAGATCAAGGAAGACATCCGCAAGGAACTGCCGAAGCTTGCGATCGGCGAGCCGAGTTTCGAGCAGAACCGCAGCGGCGGCGAGAAGCTTTCGGTGCAGATCTACGGCGAGTCCAGCGACCGTCTGCGCGAGGTGGCCACCGACACCGTGCAGGTGCTGAAAAGCGTCAAGGGCCTGACGGACGTTCGTCTCGATGCCGGCGCTGAAGGCTGGGAAGTCCGCGTGCGGGTCGATCGCATCCGCGCACGGGCGCAAGGCCTGTCGAGCCAGGACGTCGCCGAAACCGTCGCCGCAGCGATGCGTGGCACCCAGCTCAAACCGTTCCGCACGAGCACCGGCGAGGTCGATCTCCTGCTGCAGTTCCGCCCTGAGGATCGCACCGATCTGGATGCGCTGATGTCGCTGCCGATCCAGTCCGCGGATGGTCGAAGGGTCACGCTCGGTACCGTGGCCGATCTCAGCATCGGTGAAGTGCCGAGCCAGATCCAGCGCGAGAACCGCCGCACCGCCATGGCGATCAACTTCGGCACCGCCGAGGGCGTGACGCCGGAAGACGCCAAGAAGCAGGTCGACGCGGTGCTGGATGCGATGGCCTTTCCCGCAGGGTATGGCTGGGGCTACGGCCAGGCGTTCGACGACGAAGCCGAGAGCATGAACGTGATGCTGACCAACATGCTGCTCGCGCTGGCCTGCATCTACATCGTCATGGCTGCGCTGTTCGAGTCGGTGCTGGCGCCGACCGCGATCATCACCGGCATCATCTTCTCGTTCATCGGCGTCTACTGGTTCTTCTTCATCACCGGAACGACGTTCTCGTTCATGGCGATGATCGGCATGCTGGTGCTGATGGGGGTCGTCGTCAACAACGGCATCGTGCTGATCGATCATGTGCATCAGCTGCGCGAAGCCGGCATGGCGCGTGAACGCGCGCTGATCGAAGGTTCGCGTGATCGACTGCGGCCGATCCTGATGACGGCGGCGAGCACGATCCTGGCGATGATTCCGATCGCACTGTCCGAAACCGCCGTCGGCGGCGATGGCCCGCCGTACTACCCGATGGCGCGCGCGGTGATCGGCGGCCTCGCCTTCGCCACCGTCGTCAGCCTGCTGGTGCTGCCGACCCTGTACCTGGCGATCGAGGACCTCGGCAACTGGGGTACGCGGCAGATGCGCAAGGCGCGCGGCACACCACTGGCAGCGAGCACCGCAGAACCGTAGCCCGGGCTGCACCAGGACTAGGCGATCAACACAAGCGTAGCCCGGTTTTGCCGCAGGCAAAGCCGGGAAGCATTGTCGGCAAACCCGACCGTCCCGGCTCTGCTGCGCGGAACCGGGCTACACCGCGTTAGAGCCGGGCTACACTTGATCCATGAAGAAAGGATTGCTTACGGCCGGCCTTGCGGTGCTGGTTCTCGGCGCGGTTGCCGTGCTGCGCGCAATGCAGCTTGAGCCACATGCAGCGCTGGCGCAGGCCGTGCCGAGGCTGGAATTGGACGCCGATGTCCTCGCGGGCCGTCTTGCCGAAGCGCTGCGCATCCCCACAGTCTCGCAGGCGATCGATGTGCCGATCGATCGCCAGGTCTTCGCGGACTTTCATGCGCTGCTCGTCGCGCAGTTTCCGCGCGTGCATCAGCACCTGCAGATCGAGCGCATCAGCGAGTGGAGTCTGCTGCTGCGCTGGCCGGGCAGTGATGCGCAGCGCAAGCCGGCGATGCTGCTGGCGCATATGGATGTCGTGCCGGTCGATCCGTCCACCGTCGCGAACTGGCAGTACCCCGCGTTCGCCGGCACCGTCGCCGATGGTTACATCTGGGGCCGCGGCGCGCTCGACGACAAGTCGAATCTGATCGCGCAGCTCGAAGCGATCGAACTGCTGCTGGCGCAGGGCTTCGTGCCGCAGCGCAGCCTGTATTTCGGCTACGGTCATGACGAAGAGATTGGCGGCCAGCAGGGCGCAAAGAAGATCGCGGCGACACTGGCCGCTCGTGGTGAGCGACTCGCCTACACGCTGGATGAAGGCAGTGCGATCACGCTCGGCATCGTGCCCGGCATCGCCCAGCCGGTCGCGTCGATCATGTCCGGCGAGAAAGGCTATGCGAGCTACGAGCTGCGCGTCGTGACCGAGGGTGGTCATTCCTCGACGCCCAAGCCGGATGGCGCGGTCGTTCGCCTGGCGCGTGCACTGACCCGCATCGACGAACATCCGCTGCCGGCGCAGCTGACGCCGCCGGTCGCGGCGATGCTCGATCGCATGGCACCTCACCTGCCGTTCGCGAAGCGGCTGGTTGTCGCCAATCGCGAGGTGCTGGAGCCGGTCCTGCTGAACGCACTCGGCCAGGGCGCGATCACCGCAGCACTGACGCGCACGACGCAGGCGATGACCCAGCTCGACGCCGGCTTCAAGGACAACGTTCTGCCGACGAGTGCGCGCGCGGTCATCAATTTCCGTCTGCTGCCGGGCCAGCGCATCGCCGACCTAGAACAGCATCTGCGTGTAGTCATCGACGATCCGGGCATCACGCTGACGCTGGATGCGGCTTTTGCCAACGAGGCGCCACCGTTGTCCGATCCGGCCGCACCGGAGTTCGCGCTGATCGAGAGGACCGTCAACGAAGTGTTTCCGCAGGCGCTGGTGTCCAGCGGCATCGTCATGGCGACGACCGACAATCGCCACTACGCCGGCGTTGCAGACCAGCGCTACGGCTTCGCGCCGTTTGTCTACGCGCCAGAGGATCAGGCGCGCGTTCATGGCATCAACGAACGCATTTCTGTCGAAGGCTATGCCGACATGGTGCGCTTCTATGTGCAGTTGCTGCAGAACAGCGGCGCATGAAGCTGACGCTGAAGGTCGCTCCCAAGGCTGCGCACAATGCAATCAGCGGCTGGATGGGCAGCGTGCTCAAGATATCGGTGACAGCTGTGCCGGAGCGCGGCAAGGCCAATGAAGCCGTGATCGAACTGCTCGCCGATGCGCTCAAGCTGCCGAAATCGTCGATCGCCGTGCTGCGCGGGCGTGGCAGTGCGCAGAAAGTCGTGCAGATCGACGGCCTTGCTGACGGGGAAATCCTCAGGCGGCTGACGCAGCCGAATCCATAGACTCGCCCCAATCCAGGAATTCCCGGCGCAACCATGAACCAGAATACCCAGACCAACCGCATGCCGGCCGGCATTCCGTTCATCGTCGTCAACGAATTCGCTGAACGCTTCTGCTACTACGGCATCAACGCGATCCTGACCGTGTACATGGTCAACTTCCTGCAGTTCGGCGAAGCGCAGGCGACGACCTGGCAGTCGCTGTTCAAGTCCGGCGCGTACATGTTCCCGCTGCTCGGCGCGATCGTCTCCGATGTGTTCCTCGGCAAGTTCAAGACGATCATGATTTTCTCGATGTCTTACGTGCTGGGTTGCACCCTGCTCGCCCTGTCGGCGACGCCGACTGCGATGGCCGTCGGCCTGTTCTTCATCGCGGTGGGCACCGGCGGCATCAAGCCCTGCGTATCGACCAATGTCGGCGACCAGTTCACCGCGTCCAACCAGCATCTGATCGAGCGCGCGTTCTCGTGGTTCTACATCTCGATCAATGCCGGGTCGCTGATCTCGATCTCGCTGTGCCCGTGGCTGCTGCCCAACTACGGACCCAAGGTCGCCTTCGGCCTGCCGGCCGTGATGATGGCGGTTGCGGTGCTGGTGTTCTGGGCCGGCCGCAAGCGCTTCGCCGTCGTGCCGCCGGCCGGCAAGGCCTGGCTGCGCGATGTGTTCTCGGCCGAGGGCCTCGGCATCATCGCGCGACTGCTGTTGATCTACCTGTTCGTCGCGTTTTTCTGGTCGCTGTGGGAACAGTCCAATGGCCAGACCTGGGTGCTGCAGGCCAAGTCCGACCTGATGGACAAGGATCTCGGTTTCGGCTTCACGATCCTGCCGGCGCAGATCCAGGTCGTGAACGCGCTGTTCATTCTGATCCAGGTGCCGATCTTCACCTACGGCGTCTATCCGCTGCTGAACCGCTTCTTCGCGGTGACGCCGCTGCGCAAGATGAGCATCGGCATGTTCCTGGTCGCGTTCTCGTTCGTGCTGGTCGCGTGGATCGAGTCGCGCATCCAGTCCGGTGTCGTCACCAGCGTCTGGTGGCAGATCCTGGCTTATTTCATCCTGACCGCCGCCGAGGTGCTGGTGTCGATCACCGCGCTGGAGTTCAGCTACAAGCAGGCACCGCTGAAGATGAAGAGCTTCATCATGGCCCTGTTCCTGCTGTCGACCAGCGTCGGCAACCTGTTCACCGCCGCGGTCAACGGCTTCATGGTCGAGCCGGTCGAGGCGGTGGCCGCCGAGACGGGTGAACAGACCTGGGTCCAGCTCACCGATGCCGGCCGCTTCGTACCGGGCCAGAAGATCGATTTCGGCGGCAAGACCGGGGTCACCGTGCTGCGCCCGGATGGCAGCATCCAGCCGCTGCTCGGCACCTATCTGGTCGGCGAAATCGACGTCGGCGCCGGCCGGGTGCGCCTGATGGATGCCACCACCCGCCAGCCGCTGATCAGCCAGGGCGAGTTCTCGGCCGAGGCCTCGACGGTGTCGACCTACGCCCTCGTCGGGCCGATGTACTTCCTGTTCTTTGCCGGGGTCATGGGCATCGCCGCCCTGATTTTCGTCATCGTGGCGGTGCTGTACCGCGAGCGAACTTTCGTACGTGAGAACGAGTGAATCCCCCTCGTCCATGAGGCCGGCGTTGCGGTTCAATGAGCGCTATGCCGTCTGCACGGACAACAGTACGTCTATTGCGCCGGCAACACCCTGAACCAAACCGGAGGCCCCGACTGTGAAGTTGATCTTTCCGCTGCTGATGGCAGCCGCCACTGCCCTGAGTGCCTGTGCAACGACAGCACCGGCCCCGGCTGATCCGCCGCCGGTCGCTGGCGAAACGCGCTACGAAACCATGGCTGCGGCCACCGCCGCGGCCAAGGACGACGACCTGATCTGTAGCAAGGAGGAGGTCCTGGGCTCGCGATTTCGCCAGAAGGTCTGCAAGACACGCTCCCAACGCGAGCTGGAGGCCAAACGGTCCAGGGAGGAACTGGAGCGCGCGAATACGCGCGGTGCGCCAATCAGCAGCCGTTAGTTAAGGTAAGACACCGGGCCGGTGCGGCATGCCAGAATATGCCGCCCCAAGCCCTGCTGGCCTGTTCAAATGGCTGTCCCGATGTCTACGCCCGCTGCCGAAATACCGCTCAATGACCTGCGCCCCTCGCGCGGCGAACGTGAGCGGCACGACCTGAACAAGCTGTCCAAGCGCCTGCGCCGCAATGTCGGCCAGGCGATCATGGACTACAACATGATCGTCGAAGGCGACCGCGTGATGGTCTGCCTGTCCGGCGGCAAGGACAGCTACACCATGCTCGACATGCTGCTGCAGCTGCAGCAGCGCGCGCCGGTCAAGTTCGAACTGGTCGCGATCAATCTCGATCAGAAGCAGCCGGATTTTCCGGAGCATGTGCTGCCGACGTACCTGAAATCGCTCGGCGTCGAGTATCACATCATCGAGCAGGACACCTACTCGGTCGTCAAGCGCGTGATCCCCGAAGGCAAGACGATGTGCTCGCTGTGTTCGCGTCTGCGCCGCGGTGCGCTGTACACGTATGCACGCGAGAACGGCTTCACCAAGATCGCGCTCGGCCATCACAAGGACGACATCGTCGCGACGTTCTTCCTCAATCTGTTCCACGGCGGCAAGCTTGCGGCGATGCCGCCGAAGCTGCAGTCGGACGACGGCGACAACGTCGTGATCCGCCCGCTGAGTTACTGCCGCGAGCGCGACATCTCGGCGTATGCGGTGGCGCGCCAGTTCCCAATCATTCCGTGCAATCTGTGCGGCTCGCAGGAGCAGCTGCAGCGCAAGCAGGTGCGGCGGATGATGGATGAATGGGAGCGCGAGCATCCCGCGCGTATCGAGCAGGCCTTTGCGGCGCTGACCAATGTCGCGCCTTCGCAGCTCGCGGATCCCAAGCTGTTCAACTTTGCAGCGCTGGGTGGCGACAACCCAGCTGCCCGCGATTGGCTGATGCCGGAGTCCGCATGATGCGTGGTTTGTTGCTGGCGCTTGCGCTGTGGATCACTCCGACGCTCGCGCAGACTCCGGCGCCGACCGCAACAGCAACTGCGGCCGTAACGCCCTCGCCGTTCCTGTGGCGGGTCGATGGCGAACACGCGGCGCACTATCTGCTGGGCTCCATTCACCTTTTGCCTGCGGCAGCGCATCCGCTGCCGGCGAACATCGATCAGGCCTACGCCGCTGCCGGGCGGCTGGTGCTGGAGACCGACCCCGATGCACTCGCATCACCCGAGGTGCAGCAGCAGTTTCTCGGCGCTGCGCATCGCGATGCGGCGAATGTCGACCAGCAGTTCGGCGCGGCGCTGGTGCAGCAGCTCAGAGCCCAGGCGCAGCGTTCCGGCCTGCCGGCGACGGTGTGCGAGGCCTACCGCGCGTGGTTCTGCGCGCTGACGCTGGAAATCATCGCGTTCCAGCGCGCCGGCTTCGAGGCGCAGTACGGCATCGATCAGCATTTCCATGTGCGTGGCATCGAGGACGACAAGGACTTCTCCTTCCTCGAAACCACCGGGCAGCACTTGCAGCTGTTCACCGGAATGGTTCCGGTGGACGGTCGCGCGTTGCTCACGCAGACGCTGGCAGGTCTCCATGCCGAATCCGGCGACGCGCCGAAGAAGATGCTTGCGGCTTGGGCTGCGAATGACACGTCGAGCATCGAAGCGCAGTTGATGGAACTGCAGCAGCGCGCGCCGGCGGTCTATGCGCGCCTGATCCGTGATCGCAATCGTGCCTGGCTACCGCAGCTCACCGAGCACTTCAGCAGCGAAGTGCCGACCCTGGTGATCGTCGGGGCTGCGCACCTGGTCGGCCCGGATGGGCTGGTTTCCACGCTGCGCCACGAAGGCTGGAGCGTCACGCCGGCAGAATCCGCTACGGCAGAGACACCTTAATCCGACGGCAGGATCACCGAACGGACGCGCGGCATCTCCTGGGGCGCAGGGGCCGCGACGGGCTTGACGGATGCGCGTGCGGTGGCCGGCCCCTTCGGCAGATCAGGTACCTCGCCGGTCTCGGGACTGCTCGGAGTGGCGGTTCTGGCCTGCGGCTCGGACGGTTCGGCGGGCGCAGCAAGCGGTTCTTCCATTGCAGCGGCTTCGATCCATTGCTGCACGGCCTTGTGCGCGAGCACGGTCCGCACATAGGTGCGCTCAAGCTTGTCGAGCTTGACGTCGTAGACCTCGAAGCGCACAGCGACCGGCGCGAACATCGCATCGACAATACCGAACTCGCCGAACAGCCAGGGCCCCTGTTCGGCGTGCTGCTCGCGCGCCTCGCGCCAGATCGCGCAGATGCGCCGGATGTCGGCCTGTGTGTCATCGCCCATAGTCGCGGGGGCAGGATCGCGTGTCGCATTGAATGGCAGCTCGCGGCGCAGGGCGGCAAAGCCACTGTGCATTTCCAGCGCGAACGAGCGCGCCAGCGCACGCGCAGCGAGATCCGCCGGCCAGGCATGCGGCAGTTCGTAGCGCTCGGCGGCGTACTCGCAGATTGCCAGTGATTCGCAGATGCGCAGTGCGTCGTGCGATAACGCCGGCACGCGCCCGCTCGGCGATTGCGCCAGGATGCGTTCGCGCGTGTCGGGCCGGTCCAGCTCGATCAGCCGTTCCCTGAACGTGATCTGGTGATGTCTGAGAAACAGCCATGGTCGCAGCGACCACGACGACAGGTTTTTGCTGCCGATATACAACGTCAAGGCGCTCATTGGGGGGTCACCTGATTCTGGGGGGCGCGAGTGCTGTGATAATAGTGCAAGCACGTTCCCTGCCGCTCCCTCTGTTTACCCCCCAACCCGGCTGAATGTTTCGTCCACTCATCGCCCCTCGTCACGCGCTGGTCTGCCTGACGCTGATAACCGCCCCAGCCTGGGGCGGCGTGACGGTGAGCGTCGATGGGCTCGGCGACGAGCTGAAGGACAATGTCCTGCAGCGTATCGGCATCCAGGCGCAGTCCGAGCGCGCCGATCTCGACCAGAACCTCGTCGATGTCCTCCACGAGGATGCGCCGGACGACATCCGCAGCGCCCTGCAGCCTTTCGGCTATTACAATCCGACCATCGACGCCAGCCTCAGCGGCAATGGGCCGGAATGGGACGCGAAATACCGGGTTGATGCGGGCCCGCAGACGACGATCGACACGGTCGAACTGCAGATCGAAGGCGAGGGCAAAGCCGAGCTCGAAGACGAACGCGAGCGCATCCTGCGGCGCCTGCGCACGGGTGAGCCGCTGTCGCACAGCCGCTACGACAGCGCCAAGTCGCGCCTGTCCAACGCGGCATACGCGGCGGGCTATCTCGACGCGCGTTACAAGCGGGCCGAACTGCGCATCCTCGCGGACGAGAATCTGGCGCAGATCACGCTGGTCTTCGAGACGGGTACGCGATATGAATTTGGAGCGGTGAGTTTTGAGCAGGACAGCATCGACGAAGACGTACTGCGGCGTTACGTGAAGATCCAGACCGGAGCGGTCTACGATCCGCAGGTTGTGCTTGACACGCAGTTTGCGCTGAGCGATCTGGGCTACTTCTCGAACCTTGAGATCATTCCGCAGCGGCAGGCCACCGTCGACCAGCAGGTGCCGATCGTGATCCGCGCCACGGCGTTGCCGCGCACCGTCTACAACCTCGGCCTCGGTTATGGCACCGACACCGGTGCGCGCGTCGGTGCCGGTGTGCAGATTCGCCGGGCCAACCGCGCGGGGCACACTGCGAAGATCGAAACCCGCCTGTCCGAGGTCGAGCAGACAGCGGGCGCGAGTTATACCGTGCCGCTGGGTACGCGAATCGGCGAGAGCGTGGGCCTGTCGACGACGTACTCGGACAAGCAGGAAGGCGACGGCACGAGCCGCAAGTGGGGCGTCGAGGTCAGCCTTTCGCGCCTGCCGGGTGACTGGCAGCGACGCCTGTATCTGGCGTTTGCTCACGAAGAATCGCTGCTCGACGACGGCCGCCTGATCAGCAATC
The DNA here is from genome assembly GCA_030775105.1 of Pseudomonadota bacterium. Classification (GTDB taxonomy): domain Bacteria; phylum Pseudomonadota; class Gammaproteobacteria; order Nevskiales; family Nevskiaceae; genus Solimonas. Next base: position 13,745 of record JALYJV010000385.1, read on the forward strand.
TGCTGACGCCCGGCGTGTCGTTCAACCGCACCGAGCTCGACGATCCGATCTACGCGCGCAAGGGCTGGGCAGTCTTCCAGGATGTGCACGGCGCAGTGCGTGAAGTGCTTTCCAGTGCCAGCTTCCTGCAGACCAAAACGATACTGCGTGGTGTGGTTCCGCTGGCCCGGCGCACACGCCTGCTGGGGCGTGTCGAGTACGGCGCGAGTATTGTCGAAGACTTCGGCGAGTTGCCGGCGTCGCAGCGCTTCTTTGCCGGCGGCGATCAATCGGTGCGCGGCTACGGCTATCAGGATCTCGGTACGCGCAACGAAGAAGGCAAGGTCATCGGCGGCAAGTATCTGGCTACCGGCAGCGTGGAACTGGAGACACGTGTCTGGCGCGAATGGGGCGCGGCGGTGTTTGTCGACAGCGGTGGTGCGGACGAAGTGAGTTTGCCGCAGCTCTACACTGGCGTCGGAGCCGGCCTGCGCTATCGCGCGCCGGTGGGGTCGGTGCAGCTTGATCTTGCCCATCCGCTGAACGATCCGGGCGGCGGTTCCGGCTCCGGTGTGCGCCTGCACATTGGCGTGAGAGTGGGACTGTGAAGGCACTGCGCGTGATGCTGCGCCTCGTCATCGAGGCTGTCGCCCTGCTGTTTGCCGGCGTGGTGTTCGCCGTGCTGTTCGCGTTGCTGACCGAATCGGGCGCGCAGCTTGCGCTGCGTCAGTTCGAAACCAGAACCGGCCTGATCCACAGCGAAGGCGTATCCGGCACGCTGTGGGGGCCGCTCAGTGTTGAACAGCTGAGCTACGAGGACCGATACCTCGCGCTCAACCTGCAGCAGGCCACGCTCGACTGGTCGTTGCTGCAACTGCTCGGCGGACGTCTGGGTATCTCGCAACTGCATGCGAGCAAGGTCGAGGTCACGATCAAAGCGCAGCCACCGCAGCCTGACGAAGCGCCGGGCCCTGCATTGACGTCCCTGCCGATCGGCATCGTCGTCCGCGAACTGCGCATCGGCGTGCTGGATATTCAGGGCGCCGGCGCGCCATTGCACTTCGAACGCGTTGCGCTGGATGCGAGCTGGCTCGGTGATGTCGTCGACATCGAAACGCTGAGCGCGGACACGCCGTGGGTAGACGCCGCAGCACTCAAGGGCCGCGTGCAGTTGCAACCTGACGCTGTGAAGCTGGAGAAGATCACGCTCGACGGCTTCTTGGCAGCGGAGTTGAACGGCCGCTACGCGTATCACGCGGAATCCGATCTCACGCTGATATGGAGCGCCTTGCAGTGGCCGCCGCCCGCAGCGCAGCGCGCCGCGCTGGTCGAGAGCCCTGCCGGACAGCTGGCGTGGAAAGGTCGCGTCGACAACTGGCAGTACGCACTGGATGCGAAGGCGCTGTTCGACGGCAAGGACTACGCGCTAGCGCTCAAGGGTCGTGGCAGCGATACCGGTATGCAGGCCGAGCAGGCCAGCGTCGAAACCGGACATGGCCGCATCGAGCTGCAGGCGCAGCTGGATTGGCGGCAGGCGTTCAGCGCCGGGATCCAGGCGCAGCTGCAAGATGTCGAGCCGCAGCACTGGGTTCCGCAGATCAACGGCACGCTCAATGGCGCGGTGAATGCGCAGCTGCGCATGGACGCGGGCAAGCCGAATCTGCAGGCGCAAGTCGCGCTGGACCGGTCGATCCTGCAAGGTCATCCGGCAACACTTGTTGCAGACGCCAGCTATGTCGCCGAGCAGCTGACATTCAACAAGCTCGATCTGCGTTCGGGCAGCACACAGCTGCAAGCCAGCGGCAAGGCCTGGCCGCAGATCGCGCTCGCAGCGACGCTGGACAGCGGCGATCTGGTCGCACTGCAGCCGGGTGTGTCCGGCAATGCGAAGGCGCGGGTGAATCTGGATGGCATCTGGCCGCAACTGCGCGCGCGCGGCAATCTGCAGGCGGGCGATCTCAGATACGAAACCTACACGGCGAAGTCCGTCGCCGCGGATTTCGATATCGCCACCGAAGGTGAGTCGCGTGCAGACGTGCTGCTGGGTCCGATGAATGTCGGGCAGGTCATCGACAGCGCACAGCTGCGTCTGCGCGGCAGCACCAAGGCGCATGAGCTCAACGCCAGCGCGGCAACCCCGCAAGGCGGCATTTCGCTGTCTCTGAACGGCGCTGCGGATCTGCAGCAGAAAACCTGGACCGGTGAGCTGAACGCACTGCGGCTTTCGCCGCGCAAGCTGCCGGCGTGGTCGCTCGAAGAATCGGCGACGCTGATGCTCAGCGAGAAGCTGATCGAGACAACGCCCATCTGCATCGCCTCCGATCTGGCGCGTTTCTGCGCTGCGCTGCGCCCGGTTCCCGGTGCCCGGCGTATCGCCATCCGCCTGGAGCAGTTCAAGTTGCCGGGCCTGCAGCCGTGGCTGCCTGGAGGCACGAATCTGACAGGACAGATCGACGGCAATGGCTATGTCGACCTTGGCGACACCGGGCTCAAGGATCTGCGGCTGGATCTGGGCACCACCGCCATTGAACTGAGCCGCAGCGGGGTAACGTCGTTGAAGCTGTTGCCAGGATACGTCAAGGTCGAAGCGCAGGGTCAGGAGCTGAGCGCCGTCGCCTCGTTGCCGTTCGATGCCGATGGCAGTGTAGCCGGAGGCATCTCGCTGGATACTAGACTCGGGGCCGGGTCCGACCTCATGCAACGCAAGCTCAGCGGTCAGTGGCGTGTCGACATGCCCGACCTGTCGTGGCTGCAGATGCTGAATCACGAGTTCCAGAAAGTGCAGGGACAGCTCAACGGGCAACTCGACCTCGGCGG
>JALYJV010000386.1 GCA_030775105.1 Pseudomonadota bacterium
TCTACCTGCTCCACAACCGCCAACTTAAAGGCCAGCGTGTAATCACGTTGCGTCCGCTTAACCTCTGATTCCATTTGACTCTCCTTTTCAGTTTAGAAAAGGTGTCAACCTCGGTTAGGACGGGTCATGTCCGATTTATCAGACCCGCTGATACATTGTCACGACGCACGCGCCGCCGAGTCCGAGATTGTGCTGCAGCGCCGTGCGCGCACCTTCGACCTGGCGCTGACCGCTGAGCCCACGTAGTTGCTCGACAAGTTCAGCGCACTGCGCGAGGCCTGTGGCGCCGAGCGGATGGCCCTTGGACAGCAGACCGCCGGAGGGATTGGTGACGACCTTGCCGCCATAGGTGTTGTCGCCGTCGCAGACGAAGCGCTCGGCTTCGCCGCGCTTGCACAGGCCCAGGGCTTCGTAGGTGATCAGCTCGTTCTGGGCGAAGCAGTCGTGCAGTTCGACGAGGTCGACATCCTGCGGACCGATGCCGGCAGCGGCGTAGACCTGATCGGCGGCGCTGCGTGCCATCGAGTAGCCGACGACTTCGCGCATGTCGCGCGCTTCAAAGCTCGCGGGTGTGTCGGTGGTCATTGCCTGCGCGGTGATGCGCACGTCGTGGCGCAGACCATGACGGCGCGCGAAGGGTTCGCTGCAAAGCACGGCAGCGGCTGCGCCGCAGGTCGGTGGGCAGGCCATCAGGCGGGTCATGACGCCGGGCCAGATCGGCGGCGAGGCGAGGACGTCTTCGGCGCTGACGACCTTGCGGAAGATCGCCTTGGGATTGTGTTCGGCGTGGCGACTCGCCTTGGCGCGGATCTTCGCGAAGGTTGATAGCTCGGTGCCGAATTCCTGCATATGGGCGCGACCGGCGCCGCCGAAGTAGCGGATCGCCAGCGGCAGATCGCGCTCGGTGATGAGGCTGTCAGTCACCTCGGAGAAACGCTCGAACGGGCTGGGACGATCCGGGAAGTGTTCGACCAGTGCGCCGGGCTGCATCTGCTCGAAGCCCAGTGCGAGGACGCACTCGACGGCACCGCTGGCGATCGCCTGGCGGGCCAGATAGAGCGCGGATGATCCGGTTGAGCAGTTGTTGTTGACGTTGACGATGGGAATGCCGCTCATGCCGACGTCGTACAGCGCGCGCTGACCGCTGGTGGAGTCGCCGTAGACGTAGCCGACATACGCCTGCTGGATCAGCGCGTAGTCGACGCCGGCGTCACGCAGGGCGAGGTTCGTTGCCAGTGCGCCCATCGCTGCGTAGTGCTCGGACGCACTCGGCTTGCTGAACGGAATCATGCCGACACCGGCGACGCAGACAGCTGGTCTCATGGGGTGCTCCTCTGATGGGTGTGTGCCGTGCGGGCATTGATGGGTCGCGAGCGACGATAGCGGCTCGTGCGCTGAAACCTGCCACCCGAATAGATAGGTTTGGGGCAAGTCCCAGGCGATCGACCTGGCTGGTATTTCCCCGGATGCCGGAAGTCCGGGATTTCTGTATGGTACGCAAGCTGTCTTGGTGAGTTAGGCTCACAAGAGAACATGGGTAATTATGATATCCATTCGGTTTCGAGGCGGATGGCCACGAAATGCGCTTAGAATGCCTTGGGTGAGTCGATGTCGACTCGGAACGCTGAAGCTTGAGGTGATGCCTCATCTTTCAGACAAAGTAATAATGATTTCCGTATCGACGGTGCGCGCCGTCGGTGCTCAGGAGCAGCTTGATGGGCTATCAGTCCGCTTTTCGTTCAGACCTGTTCGCCGGGCAGACCGTGATCGTCACCGGTGGTGGCTCGGGCATCGGCCGTTGCACGGCGCATGAGCTGGCCGCGCTCGGCGCCAAGGTGCTGATCACCGGCCGCAAGACCGAGAAGCTGGTCAAGGTCGAAGCGGAAATCCGCGAAGACGGCGGCACCGTCGCGAGCTACGCTTTCGATATCCGCGATGAAGACACCGTCAAAGCATCGATCCGCCAGATGCTCGAGGAGCACGGCCGCATCCACGGCCTCGTCAACAACGCCGGCGGGCAATACCCGATGCCGCTGGCGACGATCTCCAAGAAGGGTTGGGACGCGGTGGTCGCCAGCAATCTGACCGGCGGTTTCCTGATGGCGCGCGAGCTGTACACGCAGTGCATGCGCAAGAACGGCGGCGCGATCGTCAACATGATTGCCGACATGTGGAGCGGCATGCCGGGCATGGGTCACAGCGGTGCTGCGCGCGCCGGCATGCTCAATTTCACCGAGACCGCCGCGATCGAGTGGGGCGTGTCCGGCGTGCGCGTCAACGCGGTTGCGCCCGGCTATGTCGCGTCGAGCGGCATGGATCACTACGATCCGGCGTTCGCGAAGGAGGTGATTCCCAAGCTGTCCGGTCTCGCGCCGCTCAAGCGCATGGCCGAAGAAGCGGAAGTCAGCTCGGCGATTGTTTACCTGCTGTCGGAGGCCGCGGCCTTCGTCACCGGCGCCTGCATCAAGATCGACGGCGGTGCGAGCCTCGGCGTCGGTCCGTTTCCGCTGCTCGATCACCAGAATTCAAAGCCCTATCAGGGCTTCCATCGTGCATTCAAACCCAAGGCTGTTGTTTAAGCCCCGTAGCGCAAGAACTTTTCAGAGGACGATCAGATGCCTGTTATCGAGTCGAAAGTCGACACCGGTAGCGCCCAGTTTCAGCAGAACCGCGAGGGCTTGCTGGAACTGATCGCACAGTGGCGCGCGGTTGAGGACAAGGGCCGCGCCGAAGAGGAATCCAAGCGCGCGCGCTATCACGAGCGTGGGCAGATCCTGCCACGTGAGCGCGTGCACCTGATGCTTGATCGCGGCTCGCCATGGCTCGAGCTGTCGACGCTTGCCGGCTACAAGATGCACGACGACAAGGACGGTTCGCTGGCCGGCGGCAACAACATCACTGGCATCGGCTATGTGTCCGGAACGCGCTGCATGGTCAGTGCGTCGAACTCGGCGATCAAGGGCGGCACGATGACGCCGTGGGGCGTGCAGAAGGGTCTGCGCATCCAGGAGATCGCCCTGCAGCAGAAGCTGCCGTGCGTGTCGATGATCGAATCCGGTGGCGCGAATCTGCTGTATCAGGCCGAGGTGTTCATTCCCGGCGGCAAGACCTTTGCGAACCAGTGCCGACTTTCCGCGGCGGGCATTCCGCAGGTGACGATCGTGCATGGTTCTTCGACCGCAGGCGGCGCCTACATGCCGGGTTTATCGGACTACGTGGTGATGGTGCGAAAAAAGGCCAAGGTCTTTCTTGCCGGTCCGCCGCTGCTCAAGGCCGCCACCGGCGAGATTGCCGATGACGAGGAGTTGGGTGGTGCGGAGATGCACTGCCAGGTTGCCGGCACCAGCGAGTTCATTGCCGAGAACGACACCGACGGTGTGCGCATCGCGCGCGAGATCGTCAAGAACCTGAACTGGAATGCGCAGCGTCCGCGGCTTGAGTTGCTGCCGGTGCGCGCACCGCTGTATGACATCGACGAACTCTGCGGCGTCGTGCCGCCGGACTACCGTAAGCCCTTCGATTGCCGCGAAGTCATCGCGCGCCTGGTCGATGGCTCGGAATTCCTCGACTTCAAGATCGAGTACGACCAGCAGACCATCTGCGGCCGCGCCGTGCTGCACGGTCACCAGATCGGCATCATCTCCAACAACGGTCCGATCACGACCAAGGGCGCGACAAAGGCTGGCCAGTTCATCCAGCTGTGCTGCCAGGCCAACATTCCGATCATCTATCTGATGAACACGACCGGCTACATGGTCGGCACCGAGAGCGAGCAGGGCGGCATCGTCAAGCACGGCTCGAAGATGATCCAGGCCGTCGCCAACGCGACCGTGCCGCAGATCACGATCGTCATGGGCGGCAGTTTCGGCGCCGGCAACTACGGCATGTGCGGTCGCGGTTTCGGCCCGCACTTCATCTTCGCCTGGCCGAATTCACGCACCTCGGTGATGGGCGGCGAGCAGGCTGCGGGCGTGATGGAGATCATCACGCGCGACAAGTGGATCAAGCAGGGCAAGGTCATGTCGGAGACCGACGAGAAGATGCTCGCGTCGATCCGCGCCGGCATCGTCAAGCAGTTCGACCAGGAATCGCATGCGTTCTCCGCGACCGCGCGCCTGTTCGACGACGGCCTGATCGATCCGCGCGATACGCGCAAGGTGCTCGGTCTGTGCCTGTCGGTGACCAAGGAATCCAAGGCACGTCAGACCTTCCCGAACAGCTTTGGCGTTGCAAGACTCTAAGAGTGGAATCATGAATTACACGCACGAGCATCAATCCCTGTTCGATACGACGAAGGCCTTCGTCGAGAACGAGATCAACCCGCACAGCGCCGAATGGGAAAAAGCCGGCATCTGGCCGGCACACGAAATCCTGAAGAAGATGGGTGACCTCGGGTTGCTCGGTATCAACAAACCGGAATCGGTCGGGGGTCTGGGTCTCGACTACAGCTATCAGGTCGCGTTCGCCGAAGCCCTGGGCTACTGCTCGAACGGCGGCGTGCCGATGGCGATCGGCGTGCAGACCGACATGGCAACACCGGCGCTCGCGCATTTCGGCAGCGACTATCTGAAGGAAAACTATCTGAAGCCGGCGGTAGCGGGCGACATGGTCGCCTGCATCGGCGTCAGCGAACCAGGCGCCGGCTCCGACGTCGCCGGCATCAAGACGACGGCAGTGCGTGATGGCGACGAGTACGTCATCAATGGTCAGAAGATGTGGATCACCAACGGCACCCAAGGTGACTGGGTTTGCCTGCTGGCGAATACCGGACCGGGTGACGGCAGCCGTCACGGCAACAAATCACTGATCGTCGTGCCACTCGATGCCAAGGGCATTGATCGCAAGACCAAGCTCGACAAGCTCGGCCAGAGATCTTCGGATACTGCGATCATCTTCTTCGACAACGTCCGCGTGCCGGTGAAGAACCTGATTGGTGAGGAAGGCAAAGGCTTCATCTACCAGATGCAGCAGTTCCAGCATGAGCGACTATTCCTTTCGGCGAGCATGCTGGCACCGATGCAGACCTGCATCGACACGACGGCCGACTACACGCGCCAGCGCAATGCCTTCGGGCAGTCGATTCTCGACAACCAGTACGTGCAGTTCCGCCTTTCGGAAATGGCAACCGAGGTTCAGGCCTGCCGCGCCTTGCTGCGCAGCGCGACCGAGGACCTGCTCGCCGGCCGTGACGTCACGCTGACCGCGTCGATGACCAAGCTCAAGACGGCCCGTGTCGCGCGGGAAGTCGTTGACGGTTGCCTGCAGTTCTGGGGCGGCCAGGGTTACATGTGGGACAACCCGGTCAGCCAGTTCTACCGCGACCTGCGCCTGCATTCGATCGGTGGCGGTGCTGACGAAGTGATGCTCGGCATCATCAGCAAGCGTCTCGGTTACGGCGGCAAGAAGCGGGCTTGATCATGAACCTCCCGCAGACCCAGTCCCTGCTGCTGAGCCTGAATGAAGGCGTCTTGCATGTGACCCTCAACCGCCCGGAATCGCGCAATGCCCTGAGCACCGAGATGGTTGCCGAGCTCAATGCGGTGTTCGATGCGGTCGGCGCCGACGGCGATGGGGTGCGCGCCGTCGTCTTGCGCGGTGCAGGCGGGCATTTTTGTGCGGGTGCGGATCTGAAGTCGATGATGGCTGGCGGGATGAAGCCACCTGCAGCGGGTGAAGCCGATCCCGTTATTGCTTTCTCTCGCGCCTTCGGTTCGATGCTGCGCAAGGCCGGCGCGTTGCCGTGCGTGCTGGTTGCGGTCTGCGAAGGCGCGGTCTTGGGTGGTGGTTTCGGCTTTGCTTGCGTGTCTGACATTGCGCTTGCGCATGTGGATGCCAAGTTCGGCCTGCCGGAGACCACGCGCGGCCTGCCGCCGGCACAGATTGCGCCGTTTGTTGTCGAGCGGATCGGTCTGACCCAGGCCCGGCGTCTGTGTCTGACCGGCGCGCAGTTCAACGGCGCACGCGCGCTTGCACTCGGACTGGTGCACGAAACCTTCAGCGACGAAGACAGCCTGCAGGCGCTGCTCTCGCAAACGCTGCAACAGGTGCGCAACTGTGCGCCGAATGCGAATGCAGTGACCAAGCGCATCATCCTGGCCGTGCAGCGGCAGGACATGGACGACGTGCTGGATCAAGCTGCGAAGGATTTCGCCGACTGCGTGCGCGGTGTGGAAGCACCGGAAGGCATTGCCGCGTTCATGCAGAAGCGCAAGCCGCGCTGGGCGCAGACCCAGAGTTAATTTCCATTCTTTGTACTCATACAGGCGTCACTCTTGAGAACAGGTATGAACACACGCTTCAACAAGGTATTGATCGCCAACCGTGGCGAGATCGCACTCCGCGTCATACGGGGTGCACGCAAGCAGGGCTATCAGACGGTCGCGGTGTACAGCGAGGCCGATCGCGATGCGATGCATGTGCTCGAAGCCGACGAAGCGGTCTGCGTCGGCCCGGCGCCCGCTGCGGAGTCCTATCTGCGCATCGATCGCATCCTCGAAGCCGCGAAGATGTCCGGCGCGCAGGCGATCCACCCGGGCTATGGCTTTCTGTCCGAGCGTGCGGAGTTCGCACAGGCGGTGCACGACGCGGGCTTGATCTTCATCGGGCCCGATGCGGCGTCGATCACGGCGATGGGCAACAAGTCGGCGTCGAAGGACCGCATGCTTGCCGCGAACGTGCCCTGCGTGCCCGGTTACCAGGGCGGCGATCAGTCCGACGAAACCCTCGTTGCCGAATCGAAGAAGGCGGGCCTGCCTGTCATGGTCAAGGCAGCTGCCGGCGGCGGCGGTCGCGGCATGCGTCTGGTACATGACGCGGATGCCCTGCTGGAGAACATCCGCTCGGCACGCAGCGAGGCGCAGAACGCTTTCGGTTCCGGCCAGCTGCTGATCGAGAAGGCGGTGATGAATGCCCGCCATGTCGAGATCCAGGTATTCGGCGATCGTCTCGGCAATGTCGTGCACATCGGCGAACGCGACTGCTCGGTGCAGCGCCGCAACCAGAAGGTCGTCGAAGAAGCGCCGTCGCCCGCGGTTGGCGATGAGCTGCGTGCGCGCATGGGTGCCGCCGCGGTTGCCGCAGCGAAGGCAGTGAACTATGTCGGTGCCGGCACCGTCGAGTTCATGCTCGCGGCGGACGGCGCGTTCTACTTTCTGGAGATGAATACGCGCCTGCAGGTCGAACATCCGGTCACTGAACTGGTCTACGACCTCGATCTCGTCGAGTGGCAGCTGCGCGTGGCGCAGGGCGAGAAGCTGCCGCTGACACAGGAGCAGGTGCTGGCGCGGCGCAAGGGCTGGGCGATTGAAGTGCGTCTCTGCGCGGAAGATCCCTTGCAGAACTATCTGCCGCAGACCGGTCAGGTACTCGACTGGCGAGCGCCGAACGGCACGGGTGTGCGCGTCGATACCTACCTGCGCAACGGCCAAGCGATCAGCCCGTTCTACGATTCGATGCAAGCCAAGATCATTGCCTGGGGGGATGACCGCGAATCGGCGCGCATGCGCCTGCTCAAGGCGCTCGACGAAACCAGCCTGCTCGGCGTCGTCAGCAACAAGTCCTACCTGAGCCAGATCATTGCGCACCCGGCGTTTGCCGGTGGCGATTTCTCGACCGCATTCATCGGCCAGCACTTTCCGCAGGACGCGGTTTCCGCGGCGCGCCCGACGGAGCGCCAGATCGCACTCGCCGCAGTTGCGCTGTATGTCGATGACGCCAATACCCTGGCCGAAGAGCACAGCCTGCCGGCGGAGTTTCTTGGCTGGCACAGTTCGCACGAGTCGCCTGCCGAGTACAGGCTGCGCTGGCGCGAGACGGAATTCGAAGTCGACGTGCTCGCGCACGCGGGACGCCAGTTCAAGATCCAGGTCGGCGAAGCCAAGCTCACGGTTGAAGTCGTGCGCAGCAGCCACGCCGACATGCACTATCTGATCGACGGCGTCGTCGGTCGTGCGCGCATTGCGCATCACGGCGATGCGGTGTGGATCGATGCCGAGGGCGGCTGCTGGCGCCTGGAAGACATCACGCTGGCACCGGCGCAGTCCGAAGCCGCAGGTTCGGATGGTCGTCTGCTCGCGCACTCCGACGGCAAGATCGTAGCCGTCCATGTCGAGGTCGGGCAGAAGGTGGCGAAGGGCATGACGCTCGCCGTGCTCGAAGCGATGAAGATGGAATTCCAGCTGACCCTGCCGGTTGATGGCGCCGTCGAAGCGGTCAGCGTGCAGCCGGGGCAGCAGGTCAAGAACCGGCAGCTGCTGGTGCAGGTCAAGCCGGACTGATCTTCGCCGGGGTTGGACTGGTCATGCGCACTGCCGAGCGTGCCCAGTCCGTCGCGCTTGGGTCTCGATACACCGCGCCTTGCGCGGCGCTCGACCCGAACCGAGCTTTGTTGATGCACTTCGAACGAACAGCCATTAAAAAACCCGCAGCCGGAGCTGCGGGTTTTTGTTTGCCGCTGAGGCCGCTTACTCGACGACCTTCAGTTCCACGCGGCGGTTCTCTTCACGGCCTTCTTCGCTGTCGTTGCTCGCGATCGGACGGCTTTCGCCGTAGCCGACCGGGGTCATGCGCGAACCGACCACGCTGCGACCTTCGAGGTAGGTCTCGACCGAGTTGGCGCGGCGCTCGGACAGGCCAAGGTTGTAGGCGTCCGAGCCGATGCCGTCGGTGTGGCCTTCGAGTTCCACGCTGACGTTCGGATACGCCTTCAGCGTTTCAGCCACGTCATTGAGGATCAGCTTGGCTTCGGCGGTGAGGCGGTCGGAGTCGAACTCGAACTTCACACCCTTGAGGATGAAGTTCTTGTCGACAGCGCAGCCTTGCGCATCAACCTGTTCGCCCGGACGCGGACGGCGGCAGTCGCCGGTCAGTGCGCAGCCGTTCGGCAGGACCTTGACGCCCGGCGGCGATTTCGGGCATTCGTCGAGGTAGTCAGGGATGCCGTCGCCGTCAGAGTCGAGCGGGCAGCCATCCGGTCCCACGGCAATACCTTTCGGCGTATCCGGGCAGCGGTCGAGGCCGTCAGGGATGCCGTCACCATCGGAGTCCGACGGGCAGCCGGCAGCGTTGACGATCGCGCCGCGCGGCGTGTTCGGGCACTGGTCACGGCTGTCGGGGACACCGTCGCCGTCGCTGTCCAGTTCGCAGCCATCGGGCCCAACCTGCACGCCCTTCGGCGTGTTCGGGCACTTGTCGAGGTAATCCGGTACGCCGTCGCCGTCCATGTCGACCGGGCAGCCGTTGGAGTACACAGTCACGCCCTTCGGCGTATCCGGGCACTTGTCGAGCGAATCGGGCACGCCGTCACCGTCCTGGTCGTACGGGTCGGCGCCGAACTTGTACGCGACGCCTAAGGTGGCGCCCCACAGATAGAAGGTGTCTTCAGGGACGATGACGTTGTTTTCTTCGGTTTCGCTGATGAAGTCCAGGTTGTAGCGGACGTCCAGTCGCGCGTCCCAGTTGGTGTTCATCTTGAAGAACGCACCGCCGCCCAGTCCTACACCGGCGCCGTCGAGACCGACGGTCAGGAAGTCGATGGTATGGAAGTTGCCGTTGACCAGCAGGTACGGGCGGATGTCTGCGGTATCCCGCGCCAAATAGCGGATCAAGTTCACACCCAGGGCAGCACGCTCGTACTTGCTGCCTTCCGGCAGGTTGCCGACATCAAGGGCACTGAAGCTCAGTTCGCCTTCAACGCCGAAGTAGGGTGAAACCCCCTTGCCGAAGGTCAGAGCGCCAGCCGCGCCAACGTCACCGTCGGCATACACGCCGCCGACCATCGGCGACAGATAGAAGCGATCATCGAATTCCTTGGCTTGCGCCGCAGTCGTCAAGGAACCCAACAACAACGCGACGGCCGATAGCCATCCGAGCTTAGACATCTGTGTTTCTCCCCATCCCATTCGCGTTGCCAAGCACTAACTGCGGAAGCGCACAGACAATGGCGGTTGAGCGAGTAACATCGTTGAAAATGTTTTGCGTCAACCGATTTCATGCACCGGTGGATGCATTATGATGCGCGCAACGGACGCCGTAAATACGAAATTTTCGGCATTCCATCGATTGATGGTCGTAAATCTTCTCGGGAGCTGGGCAATGAAACTGTTTCGTCCTTGGGTCATGGCATCGGTCGTGGCACTTGCTGCCTGCGGCGATGGGCTGAAGAGCCCGGATTTCACGCCGGTGAATACTTTTGAAGGTCTGGAAGTCCTCCCGGCAGTTGTTGGGCAGAGCGACGAGATTCCCGCTGGCACCAGTGTCCGCTTCACGGCTTGGGCGACGTTCACGCAGACGGTTCCGCCGGGTACGCGAGATGACGACGACAATCTCATTTCGGTACGCGAGAGTCGGGAGGATGTTACCGGCCAGGCGGATTGGACCAGTTCGGCCAGCGCGATCGCCAGCGTCGAGGTAGGCGTCGTCAATGGTCTGGTTGCCAACCCGTCGCCGGTGACCATTACCGCTTCATACGCGCCGGAAGGCTCCGAGAGTGCGTCGGATTCTGTGC
>JALYJV010000387.1 GCA_030775105.1 Pseudomonadota bacterium
GCGCAGGGACAGCGTCCGCGCGGTGGGCTCTGCACGATTTTCGGCAACGCTGAACTGCGCGCACTGCGCCTCGACGCGCGGAATGCCGGCGGCATCAAGCAGATCGCAGTCGGTGAACACGATACCGGCAGTGCCTGGTCCGGACGCAGCACTGGCCAGCATCGAGGTGCCAAGGAGACCCGCCAGGCAGAAAAGCGCGAAAGATTTCACTGAAGCTGCTCGGTTCGCCAGGCGAGCCGCTCGCGCAAGCGCACGACTTCTCCGACGATCAGCAGGCTCGCGCCAGTGAACGCCGCCTGCTCGACGCGCTGTGGCAGATCGCCCAGCGTCGCCACGCAGACGCGCTGACGATCCGTCGTGCCTTCTTCGATCATCGCGGCCGGCCACTCCGCCGGCAGGCCATGCGCAATCAGTTTGGCGCACAGCGTCGGCAGGCTGTGCAGTCCCATGTAGACCACCACCGTCTGCCCGCGCCTGGCGAGTTGGTCCCAGTGCAGATCAAGAACGCCGTCGGCACGCGCGTGACCGGTGACGAAAATGCAGGACTGCGCATAGTCGCGATGGGTCAGCGGGATGCCGGCATACGCGGCGCAACCACTCGCAGCGGTCACGCCGGGCACGACCTGGAACGGAATGCCGTGCGCCATCAGGGTGTCCACTTCCTCGCCGCCGCGACCGAAGATGAACGGATCACCGCCCTTGAGACGTAGTACACGCAGACCGGACTGAGCAAGACGCACGAGCTCGGCGTTGATCTCTTCCTGCGGGACCGCATGCTGGCTGCGCGCCTTGCCGACGAACATGCGTCGCGCATCGCGGCGCACCAGTTCCAGCACCTTCGGCGAAATCAGGCGATCGTGCAGCACGACATCGCACTGCTGCATCAGACGCAGCGCCTTGAACGTCAGCAGATCCGGATCACCCGGCCCCGCTCCGACCAGATAGACCTCGCCGCCCGCGGGCTTGCCGTCGATCAGCTCACGCAGATCATCGGCCGCGCCGTCGAGATCACCGGCGAGCGCGCGTTCCGACGCACGGCTGTCAAGAAACCGCTCCCAGACCGAGCGCCGTGCGCTGCCTTGCAAGCGTGTGTGCACACGCTCGCGCCAGTCGTGCATGAAGCCGGCGAGGCGGCCGTAGGATTCCGGCAGCAGTGCCTCGAAGCGCTCGCGCAGACGTCGTGCCAGTACCGGCGCGGCACCGCCGGTCGAGATCGCAATCAGCAGCGGCGCGCGGTCGACGATCGAAGGTGTGACGAACGTGCTGAGCTGCGCATCATCGACAACGTTGACCGGAATGCCTGCGGCGTCCGCCGCTGCAGCAACGCTTTTGTTCAGCGCTTCATCATCCGTTGCCGCCACGACGAGACGACAGCCGAGGATTTGCGCCGCGGCCCATTGGGTCGCCACATGCCTGACCCGCCCTGCGGCGCACAGTTCGGCCAGCTCCTCATTGATCTCTACCGCAACGACCTCGACCTGCGCCGACGCCCGCAATAACAGCCTGACCTTGCGTACCGCAACTTCGCCACCACCGACCAGCAGCACGCGTTGCCCGTGCAGGCGCAGGAAAACGGGGTAGTACGGCCAGTTCGGGGTATCCATGAAACCTTGGGTTGGAACAGAAGTGCGCAGTAATCGAATCATTCCCTATACTTCTTATTCTTACAATGCATATCGCGCTTGTGCATCACGTTCCCGGGAAGCTGACATGAAACTGCGCCAACTGCGTTACATCCACGAAGTCGCTCACCGCGGTCTGAATGTCACCGCGGCCGCCGAGGCGCTGTTCACGTCGCAGCCCGGCGTCAGCAAGCAGATCCGCCTGCTCGAAGAAGAACTTGGCGTCGACATCTTCGTGCGCAGCGGAAAACATCTTTCGGAGATCACCCCGGCCGGCCAGCGCATTCTGGAGTACACCAGCCGCCTGCTCGCCGAAGTCGACAACATCGAGCGCGTCGCTTCCGAATTCCACGACAGCGACCGCGGCGACCTCGCGATTGCAACGACCCACACCCAGGCGCGCTACGCCCTGCCGGCGATCATCCAGGCCTTTCGCAAGAAATATCCCGGCGTGACGATGCACCTGCACCAGGGCTCGCCGCCGCAGATCGCCAAGATGGCGGCCGAAGGCCAGGCCGACTTCCCAATCGCGACCGAGGCGATGCACCACTTCGACAGCCTGGTGATGCTGCCCTGCTACCGCTGGAACCGCTGTGTGCTGGTCAAGCCGGACCATCCGCTGGCGAAGGTGAAGCAGCTGACCCTGCAGGACATCGCCCAGTACCCGGTCGTGACCTACACCTTCGGCTTCACCGGCCGATCCAAGCTCGACCAGGCCTTCGCCGCCCACGGCCTCAAGCCGGACGTCGTGCTGACCGCCGTCGACGCCGACGTCATCAAGACCTATGTACGCCTCGGCATGGGCATCGGCATTGTCGCGACGATGGCGTATGACGAGCAGGTCGACCGCGACCTGGTACGCCTGCCGGCCGACCACCTGTTCGAGGCCAGTACGACCCACATCGGCTTCCGTCGCGGCCTGTTCCTGCGCGGCTACATGTACGACTTCCTGCAGCAGTTCGCGACTCACCTGCGCCGCGAGCTGATCGACGAGCTCGGCGCCATTCCCGACGCCGAAGTCCGCCGGCGCCGGACCCTGGAACTGATCCCGCAGGTGCCGGGCTCGAATACCTGACCCGCAGGGCTTCATAACAGATCGTTATGTACTTAGGGCTTCGATATGCGCGTCCGCCCTGTTACCCTGCGCGCGCTTCAATAGGAACAGCTTAGCCACGGCCCGGAAAACCACGGCCGCCAGCACCGCCAAACCGCCCGAAATGTACAAATACGACGAATACGACCAGCGCCTGGTTGACCAGAGAGTCGACCAGTTCCGCGACCAGACCCGCCGCTTCCTGTCCGGCGAGCTGCCGGACGAGGAATTCCGCGCCCTGCGCCTGCGCAACGGCCTCTACGTCCAGCGCTTCGCGCCGATGCTGCGCGTGTCGATCCCTTACGGCCTGCTGTCCTCGCGCCAGCTGCACATGCTCGGTCACATCGCGCGCACCTACGACAAGGGCTACGGCCACTTCTCGACGCGCCAGAATATCCAGTACAACTGGCCCAAGCTCGAGGAAGTGCCGGACATCCTCGCCGACCTCGCGTCGGTCGAGATGCACGCGATCCAGACCTCCGGCAACTGCATCCGCAACATCACCTCGGACCACCTCGCCGGCGTTGCCCGCGATGAGCTGGTCGATCCGCGCCCGTATTGCGAACTGACCCGCCAGTGGGCGACCTTCCATCCTGAGTTCAACTGGCTGCCGCGCAAGTTCAAGATCGCGTTCGCTGCGACGACGACCGACCGCGCCGCGATCAAGGTTCATGACATCGGCGTGCAGGTCCTGCGCAACGATGCCGGCGAGCTCGGCTACGGCATCTACGTCGGCGGCGGCCTCGGCCGCATGCCGATGATCGGCCACCTGATCCGCGAATTCCTGCCCGAGTCGCATCTGTTCTCGTACCTCGAAGCCATCCTGCGGGTCTACAACCGCCTCGGCCGCCGCGACAATATCCATCGTGCGCGCATCAAGGTGCTGGTCAAGGCGCTCGGCCCGAAGGAATTCGCACGTCTGGTCGAAGCCGAGTGGGCGCAGATCGACAAGGCACCGTTCGAGTTGCATGCGGCGGATCTGGATCGCGTCAAGGCGCACTTCCAGCCTCATCCGTACGTCAGCAGCGCTGCCGGCGATCAGAGCTTTGCGTTGGCCGCCGCCAACGACACCGGCTTTGCCAGCTTCGTCAAGCGCAACGTCCTCGCCCATCGCGTTGACGGCTACAAGATCGTGTTCGTTTCGCTGAAGGCACCGGGCGTCGCGCCCGGCGACATCACCGCCGATCAGATGGACCTCGTCGCCGATCTCGCCGAGCAGTACAGCTTCGGTGAAATCCGCGCGACGCACGACCAGAACCTCGTGCTCGCCGATGTCCAGCAGAAGGACGTCTTCGCGGTCTGGCAGGCGCTGCGCGCCGTCGGGCTCGCGACGCCGAACATCGGCCTGCTGACCGACATGATCTGCTGCCCGGGCCTGGACTTCTGCTCGCTCGCCAACGCTGGTTCGATCGGCGTCGCCGCCGACATCAACGACCGCTTCGATGCACTCGATCACCTGCACGACATCGGCGAGCTCAAGCTCAAGATGTCCGGCTGCATGAATGGATGCGGCCACCACACGGTCGGCCACATCGGTATTCTCGGCGTCGATAAAAAGGGCGAAGAGTGGTACCAGGTCACGCTCGGCGGCAGCGCCGAGAATGACGCCAGCCTTGGTGATCGCACCGGGCCGTCGTTCAGCCGTGACGAAATCGCCAACGCCGTCGAGCAGATCATCGCGGTCTATCTCGAACAGCGCACGAGCGACGAGGAAACATTCCTCGCCTGCTACCGCCGTGTCGGCATGGCGCCGTTCAAATCGCGCCTGTACAGCACCGAAACCGCGGAAGAGGTTGAGGCATGAGCACGCTGGAACAGAGCCCGGTCAAATCCGGTGACGCAGCCGCTGCCTCGACGATCCTGATCGTCAATGGCAAGACCGTGAAGAACGACGTGCAATGGATCGCCGATGAGGCCGAGTTGCCCGCCAGCGGCCGGATCAGCGTCTCGCTGACGCGCTGGACCAAGGAACAGGCGGCGCTGGAAGCCAATGCTGCGCTGGATGTCGGTGTGCGCATTGCAAATACCGTCGATCTCAATACGGCATGGCCGCAGCTCGCCAGCCGCCAGCGTATCGAACTCGAATTCCCGGCTTTCGGCGACGGCCGCGCCTACAGCCAGGCACGCCTGCTGCGCGAGCGTTATTCGTTCAGAGGCGAGATCCGTGCACTGGGCGCCGCCGTCGTGCTCGATCAGGCGCGCGAACTGCTGCGCTGCGGCGTCAACGCGTTTGCGCTGCGCGATGATCAGAAGACCGAAGGTTTTCTCGAACAGCTGACCAAGGCTGACAGCACGCCGTGGTACCAGACACCGATCGGTGCGGCACGGCCGGGCTTCCTGCGTCGCGCAGGTTGAACCAAGCGTCATGCCCGCGAAAGCGGGCATCCAGCGCTCGGCCTGAGACTCAACTAAATTCCGTTCGCCTCGAGTGCCACGCGCAAAGCGCGTGGTGTATCGAGATGCCGCAGCTGCAGCACCGGTGTCTCGATACACCGGCTTCGCCGGCACTCGACACGAACGGAATATATATGCAAGCCCGCTCGAAAACACATCGCGCTCAGCTCACAAAGCCATCCTTCGTCAGTCGCGTTGCCCCACCGAGATAAGGCCGCAGCGCCGCAGGCATTTCGATCGAGCCATCTTCCTGCTGGAAGTTCTCGAGGATCGCGACCAGCGTGCGGCCCACGGCAAGCCCACTGCCATTGAGCGTGTGCACCAGCTCGATCTTCCTGGTCTGCGGATCGCGGTAGCGTGCCTGCATGCGCCGCGCCTGGAAATCCTCGCAGTTCGAGCACGAGGAAATCTCGCGATAGCGGTTCTGGCTCGGCAGCCAGACTTCGAGGTCGTAGGTCTTCGCTGCACCCCTGCCCATGTCGCCGGTGCACAGCGCGAGCACGCGATACGGCAGTTCGAGCTTCTGCAAGATCGCCTCGGCATGGCTGGTCAGTTCTTCCAGCGCCTCGTAGCTCTTCGCCGGATCGACGATATGCACCAGCTCGACCTTCTCGAACTGATGCTGGCGGATCATGCCGCGCGTATCGCGGCCAGCCGAACCGGCTTCGGCGCGGAAGCACGGCGTGTGCGAGACCCAGCGCTTCGGCAATTCCTCGGCGCCGAGGATCTCGTCGCGCACCATGTTCGTGACCGGCACTTCGGCGGTCGGGATCAGGCGCCAGTCCTGCTCGCCCTTGAGCGCGAACAGATCTTCGTCGAACTTCGGCAGCTGGCCGGTGCCATGCAGGCTCGCAGCGTTGACGATGAACGGCACGTACAGCTCTTCGTAGCCATGCTGCTGCGTGTGCGTGTCGAGCATGAACTGCGCGAGTGCACGGTGCAGGCGCGCAATCGCGCCGCGCAGTACGGTGAAGCGCGCGCCGGTGATCTTTGCGGCGACCGCGGCATCCATCTGCCCCAGTGCCTCACCGAGATCGGTGTGATCGCGCGGCGCAGTGATGGCGCGTGGCGTACCCCAGCGGCGCAGCTCGACATTCTCGTCTTCGCTCTTGCCGACCGGCACCGAGCTGTGCGGCAGGTTCGGCGTGCTCAGCAGGAAGGCCGACAGATTGTCCTGCAGCGCTTCGAGCGCCTGCTTGCTGGCATCGAGTTCCTGGCCGAGGCGCTCGACATCCGCCATCAGCGGCGCGGTGTCCTCGCCCCTGCCCTTGGCCATGCCAATCGCCTTGGAGCGGCTGTTGCGATCGGCCTGCAGCTTCTCGGTCTGGGTCTGCAGCGCCTTGCGCTGCGCTTCCAGCTGATTGAAGGCTGCAACATCCAGCACATAGCCACGCAGCGCAAGCCGGTCGGCAACGGCCTGGGGATCGGCGCGCAAGAGTTTTGCGTCGAGCATCTTGAAGTTCTCTGAATCGTTTTGGAGTACTACAGGGCGCGTATTGTAGGCCGGTCAGGCCGTGAAAATTTGCCGTCCGATCCAGAACCCCATCGCACAGGCAGCGAGGCACAGCACGACGTTGAGCAGCACGTTCCAGCCGGCGGCCGCTGCGCCGGTCTTTTCGAGGAGCTGCAGGGTATCGACCGAAAAAGCCGAGAAGGTCGTGAATGCGCCGAGAAAGCCAACGACCAGCAGGGAGCGCAGCATGCTGTCGGCACCGCCAGTGCTGGCTTCGACCAGCCGGACATACAGCACACCGGCAACCAGGCTGCCGAGCACATTGACGATGAGCGTGCCCAGCGGAAAGCCGGGGCCGAACATCGCAGCGCTCAACCGAACCACGCCGAAACGTGCCATCGCACCGAGCGCGCCGCCACCCGCGATCACCAGCCACTGCATCATCTTTCAGCTCCCCTGCTTCTTGCCACTTGCTGCCGCGCGCCGTGCGCGCAACTGCGCCAGCTTCTCGCCGATCTGGATTTCCAGGCCGCGCTGCGTCGGCTCGTACAGTCGCATCCCCGCGAGGGTGTCCGGCAGAAACGCCTGCCCCACCGCATGGCCCTCGGCTTCATCGTGGTCGTAGCGATAACCCTGCGCGTAGCCGAGATCCTTCATCAGCTTGGTCGGGGCGTTGCGAAGGTGCATCGGCACTTCCAGCGTGCCGGTCTTCTCGACCAGCGCGCGCGCCGTGTTGTAGGCGCTGTAGACCGCATTGCTCTTCGGTGCGCAGGCCAGATAGACCACCGCCTGCGCCAGCGCCAGTTCACCTTCCGGACTGCCGAGGCGCTGATAGCTGTCCCAGGCTTCAAGACACATCGTTTGTGCGCGCGGATCGGCAAGGCCTATGTCCTCGATCGCCATGCGCAGCACGCGGCGCGCAATGTAGTGCGGATCGCAGCCGCCATCGAGCATGCGCGCGAACCAGTACAGCGCACCGTCCGGATCGCTGCCGCGGACCGACTTGTGCAGCGCCGAAATCTGGTCGTAGAAATTCTCACCCTGCTTGTCGAAGCGGCGCAGGCCGCGGCCGATCAGCTTTTCCAGTGTGCTGTCATCGGTGTGCTGTTGCGCGCGTGCAAGTTCTACCGCGGTTTCAAGCAGCACCAGCCCGCGCCGCGCATCGCCATCGGCGGCTTCGGCCATTCGCTGCATCCAGCTGTGCGGAATTGCGTCAGCAGACATGCCCAGGCCACGCTCGGCGTCGGTCAGCGCGCGCTGCAGCAAGACAAGGATGTCTTCTTCGCTCAGGGTACGCAGGACGAATACACGCACCCGCGACAGCAAGGCGGAATTGAGCTCGAACGAAGGGTTCTCGGTCGTCGCACCAATCAGCGTGATCGTGCCGTCTTCGACATACGGCAGCAGCGCATCCTGCTGGCCCTTGTTGAAGCGATGGATTTCGTCGATGAACAGCACCGTCGCCTGCGGCGTCAGTCCAGTCGCCGCCGCACGCGCATTGCTGACGGCTTCGCGGATGTCCTTGACGCCGGCGAGCACCGCCGAGAGCGTGACGAACTGCGCCTGCGTATGACCGGCAATCAGGCGTGCAATCGTGGTCTTGCCGACGCCGGGCGGACCCCACAGCACCATCGACGGCACATTGCCGGCTTCAAACAGGGTGCGCAGCGGCGCACTAACAGCCAGCAGATGCGATTGCCCAGTCAGCTCGGCCAGCGAGCGCGGGCGCATGCGCTCGGCCAGAGGTGCCTGAGCGCCGACCATCGTCAGAAATTACTGCGGCAGCGCCGCATCAAAGTCGACCACTTCGACGCCCTTGGGCGGCGTGAACTGAAACACCGAACTGGCGATCTTCGCGTTACGATTTACCGCGCTGAAACGGATGTCGCTGGTACCGCCGAGCGGATCATGCAGACGCATGCGCAGCGGCGTGCCATTGGCCTGCAACCACAGTTCGATCAGGCGAATGTCGGCATCCGCAGCCTTCGGTTCGAGCCGCAGCTTCTGTGCATCGCCGTCAACGCCGGCATCAGTCACGCTGAAGGTCTTCTCGATATCGCCGCCCTGCGCGAGCAGGGCCGCCGGCGTATCGCGAAGGATCTGCGCCGCATCACGCACGGTGACCTGCGCGAGATCCGGTTCGTAGTTCCAGATCTTCTGGCCATCGCTGAGCATCAGCTGTTCGTACGGCGTCTGGTAATGCCACTTGAAACGACCCGGACGCGCGAGATCGAAACTACCGGCGCGACGTGCGTTTTCACGCCCCTGTTCGTCGTACTGGACCTGCTCGAACTGCGCGGACAGCGTCTGCACATCGGCGACAAAGCGCTGGAGACGCGCCTGCGCTTCAGTCGCAGCGGCAGCGCCGCTCAGCGTCAGCAGAGTCAGCGGCAACAGCACGGACAGCACTTTGTGGATCATGGATGCAGGCATTGCTCGCGAAGGTGAGCGCAGTGTTGCAGTTGCGCCTGAGTCCACCATGAACCACGAGAACCCGCGCACTAGTCGCGACCACCTGGGGCCAAAATCTCGCGATTGCCGCCGGGGCCGCTCGGACCGACGATGCCGCTGGATTCCATCTGCTCGACCATGCGCGCTGCGCGGTTGTAGCCGATCTTCAGACGGCGCTGTACCCACGAAACCGAGGCTTTGCGTGTTTCGAGCACCATCGCGACGGCCTGGTCGTAGAGCGGATCAGCTTCGACGTCTTCGCCCCCTTCGCCACCGCCGTTTGCCGGTGCCTCGTCGGCGCAGATGTCCTCAATGTATCGCGGTGGTGCCACCTGCTTGAGGTAAGCAACGACCTTGTGCACTTCATGGTCATCGACGAACGCGCCATGCACGCGATCCAGGCGGTTGGCGCCAATCGGCCGGAACAGGCCGTCGCCATTGCCGAGCAGGGTTTCCGCACCCATCTCGTCGAGGATCGTCCGCGAGTCGATGCGCGACGCCACCTGGAAGGCCAGGCGCGACGGAATGTTGGCCTTGATCAGGCCGGTGATGACATCGACGCTGGGTCGTTGCGTCGCGACGATCAGGTGCACGCCGGCGGCACGTGCCTTCTGCGCCAGGCGCGCAATCAGTTCCTCGACCTTCTTGCCGACGACCATCATCATGTCGGCCAGCTCGTCGATGATGACGACGATATGCGGCAGTGGCTCCAGGGTTTCCGGCGCCGACACCGGCGCGTCGAGATCGAACAGGTCCTGCCCCTTCTTCTTGATCGGATCGATCAGCGGCGCGCCTGACGCCGCGGCTTCCTCGATCTTGCGATTGAGGCCGGCGAGATTGCGCACGCCGAGCACCGACATCAGCTTGTAGCGACGCTCCATCTCGGCCACGCACCAGCGCAGCGCGTTGGCGGCATCCTTCATGTCGGTGACGACCGGCGTCAGCAGATGCGGAATGCCTTCGTAGACCGACAGTTCCAGCATCTTCGGATCGATGAAGATGAAACGCACCTGATCGTGGGTCGCCTTGAACAGGATCGACAGGATCATGACGTTGATCGCCACCGACTTGCCCGAGCCCGTCGTACCGGCAACCAGCAGGTGCGGCATCTTCGCAAGGTCGAACGACAGCGGATTGCCGGCGATGTCCTTGCCTAGCGCCATCGTCAGCGGTGATTCGGCATTGCGATAGGCGCTGGAATCCAGAATCTCGCGCAGCATCACCATCTCGCGCTTCTGGTTCGGGATTTCCAGGCCAATGACGGATTTGCCTTCGATGACTTCGATCACGCGCACGCTGGCGACGGACAGCGAACGCGCCAGGTCACGCGACAGATTGGTGATCTGCGAGCCCTTGACGCCCGGCGCCGGCTGCAGCTCGAAGCGCGTGATCACCGGACCCGGCGTCGCGGCAACGACCTTGGCCGAGATGTTGAAGGATTCGAGATGCTTCTCGACATCGCGCGACAGCGATTCGAGTTCTTCCGGGGTGTACTGGCGTCCGCTCGGGCGCGGCAGGTCGAGCATCCCGACAGGCGGAATCGGATCGCCCTCGAACGCGGGCACGGCTTCGCCGGTATCGCGCTTGGCGCGTGATTTCTTCGGCGCGGGTGCAGTCACAGCGCCCGGCCTGGACCCGGGTAGCAGCTCCAGCTGATCTTCTTCGCTGCCGAGCACCGGCTCGACCTTGCGCCTGCTGCGTCGAGGAGCCCCGCCGCGGATCGCGTCTTCTGCTGCGAGGCGCGCAGAGATCAGCGGCTGCAGGAACGGATCCCTGCGCTCCAGCGTTTCGTCTTCGTCACCATCGCTTGCAGCCTCATCCGCCGGCCTGTCGAGCGACTCGCGCGTACGCGCAACCAGCGCGACGACGCCGTTGCCGATCCAGTCCATGACCTGGATCCACGAGAATGTCAGCGCCAAAGGCGCGGAAGCGATCGCCAATGTCAGCAGCACCAGACTGGCGCCAAAGCCGCTCAGCACGCCGACGAGCAACTGTGCCAGCGACAAGCCGGCAATGCCGCCACTGCCCTGCGGCGCCCAGTCCGGAGATGCGCCTATATGCAGCGCGGCCAGTGCCGCGAGTGCAGCCAGCAGCACCAGCCAGGCGGCAATCCGCACGCCGCGCGGGATGCCTTCTGCGTCAGGCTCGGGGTTATGGAAGATGCGCAGGCCGATCAGCAACACCGCCCAAGGCAGCAGGAAGGCAACGTAGCCGCACAGCGACAGCAGCACATCGGCAATCCATGCGCCGACCGTGCCGGCCAGATTGCGCACCCCGGTACCGGTGCCTGAAGAGGACCAGCCGGGATCGTCCGGGTTGAAACTGACCAGAGTCACCAGCAGGAAGAGCGCCAGACCGAGACAGGCCAGCATCGCGGCCTCGCGAGGCAGGCGTTCAAGCCAGCTGGGACCTGCGGCGGCGTCTGTGGCGTGAGATTTACTTCTGAGCATGCCGGGATGTGAATTTGTGACGTTGCAGTATACCGGACGCCAGCAGCCGGGCCCGGAAACTCAGCCCATAAAATATCTCTTGAAATCGCTCAATAAAGCTTCATATTTGAGGTACTGGCCGGATCAGCATGGGCCCTATGCCAAACATGAACACACAGACGCGACATTTTGTCATCACACCCGAAGGCGGCATCCGCGAGTTCAGCGCGGAGGAAGCGGCGCTGATCGCTGCGGGCACCGAACCGGTGCCGGAATTTGCCGGCCGTGACCTGCGCTATCTGCAGCTGACGGTCCAGCCGCTCAATGCGAACGGCGAACTCAAGGTGCAGACCGCCGGCGCGCGCATTCACTTCGATGGCAGCGGCCGCCTGACCGAGGCCGGTCCGCCGGGCGAAGTCGAGCCGATCACGCGCTTCGAGCATGACGCAGTCGTTCAGTGGGTACTGCGCGACGTACCTGCAGTTGCACCGGTATTTCATTAAGCAACCGATACACCAGCTGTCGTAAGCTGTACTGGCTTGGTTTGCTTGCGAAAGCCCATGGATAGCCCGATACGACTGCACTGGCTGGACCCGCGTGATCCGCATCAGGCGTTTCCGCCGACGCATCTGGCCATGCGCGAACCCAATGGTCTGCTCGCCATCGGCGGCGACCTTTCAATGCCACGCCTGCTGCGTGCCTACACACAGGGCATCTTCCCCTGGTACAACCCCGACGAACCCATTCTCTGGTGGTGCCCGAATCCGCGCGCCATCCTCAGCCCTTCGGCCGTGCATGTCTCGCGCTCGCTGCAACGCGCGATCACGCGTGCCGACTATGCGATCACGCTGAACCGCTGCTTTGCCGAAGTGCTGACCGCCTGTGCCGCACCACGGAGTCGCGAACGCGGTACCTGGCTCGGGCCGGACATGCGCCGGGCCTACGAGTTGCTGCATGAGTACGGGCATGCCCACAGCATCGAGGTCTGGCGCCATGGCGAGCTGATTGGCGGCCTCTACGGCGTCAGCATCGGCGCCGCATTCTTCGGCGAATCGATGTTCTCACGCGCTGACAATGCATCGAAGATCGCGATGGTCTGGCTGTGCCGGCAGTTGCAGGCCTGGGAGTTCGATATGCTGGACTGTCAGGTCAGCTCGCCACATTTGGGCAGCCTGGGAGCCGTGGAGATTCCGCGCGACGAATTTCTCCGGCGGCTGGCGGTTGCAAGCCATCCGTCGCGCACACGCGACCATTGGACGCTGGACATTGAACACCCCAGCTCCGCCGAACACTTGCCACAATGACCGCTTCCGTCAACGAGGTTGCCCCGGTACGGCTCTACCTGAGCCCCGAGCACGCCTGCGGCTACCTGCCGGGGCGCGCGGCGCGCAGCGCCTTCGTCGACCCGGAATGGACGCTCAACCCACCGCGTTATCAGCGCCTTCTCGAACTGGGCTTCCGCCGCAGCGGCGGCCATGTCTATCGCCCGCACTGCCAGGCCTGCCAGCGCTGCATACCGGCGCGCCTGCCGGTCGCGCAGTTCCAGCCCAACCGCGCGCAGCGCCGCTGTCTCGACCGCAACGCCGATCTCACGTTGAGCATCGAGTCCGAACTGCAGGACGAGCACTACGCGCTGTACCGCAGCTATCTGCAGCGGCGCCACGCCAGCGGCGGCATGGACCCGCAGGACCGCGGCGCGTTTCACAGCTTCCTTGAATGCCCGTGGGCAACGGCGCGCTACTGGTGTTTCCGCCATCAGGGCCGTCTCGTCAGCGTCGCCATCGTCGATCATCTGCCGCTGTCGCTGTCTGCGGTTTACACCTTCTTTGACCCGACCGAGAGCGCGCGCAGCCTCGGCACGCTGGCGGTGCTCAAACAGGTCGAGCAGGCCCAGACCCTCGGCCTCGCCCACGTCTACCTTGGTTATTGGGTACCCGAAAGCCCGAAAATGGCCTACAAAGCGCGTTTCGCCCCGCTCGAAACCTTTGACGGCGAAGACTGGGGCCTCGCACCCAAGCCGCTACCCTGAGCCCTGACGCCTAGGCAAAGTAGCGCAAAACCCCACCCCGACCGGCGCCGGTGAGGCTCGCAGATCGCGCTGGCGGTTGAAACATT
The DNA here is from genome assembly GCA_030775105.1 of Pseudomonadota bacterium. GTDB lineage: Bacteria > Pseudomonadota > Gammaproteobacteria > Nevskiales > Nevskiaceae > Solimonas. The sequence goes on from JALYJV010000387.1 coordinate 13,558, forward strand.
TGGTTCGCACTCCAATAATGCACGCCTCTTTTCAGGCGGCGAGGCGTATGGCGAAGGAAGATCACATTGAGATGAACGGCGTGGTGGCGGAAACGCTGCCCAACACAACCTTTCGTGTAAAGCTGGAAAACGGGCACATTGTCGTCGCCCACATCTCCGGCAGGATGCGCAAGCACTACATCCGCATTCTCACAGGCGACAAGGTGACGGTTCAGCTCACGCCCTACGATCTGACCAAGGGCCGCATTACCTTCCGCGACAAGTGAGTTCGCGCACAGCGTGAACTCATCCCCGTGAAGACGGGGATCCAATAACGACAAAGCCCGCCTGTTGGCGGGCTTTGTCGTTACGAGAGTTGACTCAGACCGGCTCGAGCTGGCTCGCCTTCTCGCGACCTTCGAGTTCGAACACCAGTTCGTTCTTGTCGCCCAGCGTAACGTGGGCGCGGCCACCGTGAGCGAGCTTGCCGAACAACAACTCCTCGGCAAGCGGCCGCTTGATGTTCTCCTGGATCACGCGTGCCATCGGCCGCGCGCCCATCTTCGGATCGTAGCCGCGCTCGGCCATCCACAGACGCGCCGATTCATCGACCTCGAGCTGCACGCCCTTGGCACCGAGCTGCTCTTCAAGCTGGATGATGAACTTGTCGACCACGCGCAGGATCTCGGCCTCGCCCAGCGGCGCGAACGCGACGGTGGCATCAAGCCGGTTGCGGAATTCCGGCGTGAACATGCGGCGGATCGCCTCCATCGCATCGACGTGGTGACTCTGCGTGGTAAAGCCCATCGTACGACGCGAAGATTCCTCCGCGCCGGCATTGGTCGTCATCACCAGGATGATGTTGCGGAAATCCGCTTTACGGCCGTTGTTGTCGGTCAGCGTGCCGTGGTCCATGACCTGCAACAGCAGGTTGAACACATCCGGATGCGCCTTCTCGATCTCGTCGAGCAACACAACTGCGTGCGGATGCTTGATCGCACCCTCGGTCAGCAGGCCGCCCTGGTCGAAGCCGACATAGCCCGGCGGCGCGCCGATCAGGCGCGACACGGTATGCCGCTCCATGTACTCGGACATGTCGAAACGGATCAGCTCGATACCGAGCAACTGCGCGAGCTGGCGCGTGACTTCGGTCTTGCCGACACCGGTCGGACCGGCCAGCAGGAAGGAGCCGATCGGCCTCTCCGGATTGCCGAGACCTGAACGTGAAAGCTTGATCGCGGACGTCAGCTGCTCGACCGCAGCGTCCTGGCCGAAGATCACCAGCTTGAGATCGCGCTCAAGAGAAGCGAGGCGATCACGATCATTTGACGACACGCTCTTCGGCGGAATCCGTGCGATGCGCGCAACGGTCTCCTCGATGTCACGTACCTGCACGGTCTTGCGGCGCTTGGATTCTGGCAGCAGGCGCAGACGCGCAGCGGCCTCGTCGATGACGTCGATCGCCTTGTCCGGCAGGAAGCGGTCGGTGATGTAGCGCGATGACAGTTCCACCGAAGAGCGGATCGCGCCGCGGGTGAACTGCACCTGATGATGTTCCTCGAAGCGCGGGCGCAGGCCTTCGAGAATCTTGATCGTGTCTTCCTGGCTCGGCTCGCCGACGTCGATCTTCTGGAAACGCCGCGCCAACGCACGATCCTTCTCGAAGATGCCGCGGTATTCCTGATAGGTGGTTGAGCCGATGCAGCGGATCTCGCCTGACGCGAGCAGCGGCTTGAGCAGGTTCGATGCGTCCATGACGCCGCCGCTGGCCGCCCCGGCACCGATGATCATGTGAATCTCGTCGATGAACACGACCGAGCCCGGAATGCGCTTGAGATCATGGATCACCGCCTTAAAGCGCTTCTCGAAATCGCCGCGGTACTTGGTACCGGCAATCAACGCGCCAAGGTCGAGGCTGTAGACGACGGCATTGCGCAGCAGATCGGGCACGCGGCCTTCGACGACCAGCCAGGCCAGACCTTCGGCGATCGCGGTCTTGCCGACGCCGGCTTCGCCGACCAGCAGCGGATTGTTCTTGCGCCGACGGCACAGCGTCTGCATCACGCGCTCGATCTCGAGTTCGCGGCCGATCAGCGGATCGGCCGAGCCCTGCGCAGCGCGCTCGTTGAGATTGACGGTGTACTGCTCCAGCGCGGTCTGCCCGGCCTGCGGCTTTTCAGCGGCTTCTTCCTTGTCTTCCTGCTCGGCCGGCTTGTCGACCGCCGCGCCGTTCTTGGCAATGCCATGCGAAATGAAATTGACGATGTCGAGACGGCTGACACCCTGCTCGCCGAGCAGGAATACCGCGTGCGTATCCTTCTCCGAGAAGATCGCAACCAGCACGTTGAGCGTTGACACATGCTTCTTGCCGGCCGCCTGGACGTGATAGATCGCGCGCTGCAGTACGCGCTGGAACGACAGCGTCGGCTGTACTTCGTGCTTTTCAATGTCGCTGACCGATTGCACATGACTGCGGATGTAGTCGCGCAGCTCATGTTCGAGCTTGTCGGTATCGGTACCGGCCGAGGTCAGGGCGCCGGCAACCTGGGTATCGGACAACAGAGCGAGCAGCAGGTGCTCAACGGTCAGCAGCTCGTTGCCGTCCATGCGGGCCGCAACGAACGCCGCGTCCAATGCTTTCTGTAGGTCTTCGGACAACATGTGCCTTGGCTCCGATCTATCGATCTATCTGTTGGTTGGGCGCAGAGCGCTCAAGCCTTTTCCATCACCGTCAGCAGCGGGTGCTGGTTCTGACGGGCAAAGCCGTTCACCTGGGCGGTCTTGGTTTCGGCGATTTCCGCCGAAAAGACGCCAGCGACGCCACGACCGTGTGAGTGGATCTGCAACATGATCTGCACCGCCTTTTCGCGGGTGTGGTGGAAGAACTGTTGCAAAACCTGGACCACAAAGTCCATGGGCGTATAGTCGTCGTTCAACACGACGACTTTGTACATCGGCGGCTGTTGCAACTTGGGTTTGGCCGGCTCTACAGCCAGTCCATTTCCGGAATCCCGTTTGACGTCGTTGCTCATGTGCCCAGTTTACGTTGCCTCCACCCCTAATGGAGGCACTGCAGACACACTCAAGGCCGGCTTGTCGGGATCTGCCCGACCTCAAAATGCCGGCAGATCCGTCTGCGAACGGCCGAGGATCAGGGCGTGGATATCTTCCGTGCCCTCGTAGGTATTGACGGTTTCCAGATTCAGCATGTGCCGCATGACCGGATAGTCTTCGCTGATGCCATTCCCACCGTGCATATCGCGTGCCATGCGCGCAATCGCAAGCGCCTGGCGACAGTTGTTGCGCTTGAGCAGGGAGATCGCCTCGGTGCCGGCGAGGCCGGCATCGAGCAGGCGCCCGAGCTGCAAGGCACCGGTGAGGCCGAGAGCGATATCCGTCTGCATATCGGCCAATTTCTTCTGAATCAGCTGGTTGGCAGCCAGGGGCCGGCCGAACTGGCGACGTTCCATGACGTAGTCACGGGCCGCAAACCAGCAGGTCTCGGCCGCCCCCATCGCGCCCCAGCTGATACCGTAGCGGGCCTTGTTCAGACAGCTGAACGGACCGCGAAAGCCGCTGACCTGCAGGCGGCAGGTATCGGCCACCCTGACGTCGTCCATCACGATCTGACCGGTCACTGACGCGCGTAGTGACAGTTTTCCGTCAATCCGCGGCGTCGAAAGACCTTTCTGGCCACGCTCGAGGACGAATCCGCACAGCTTGTCCTCGTCGCTGCGCGCCCAGACCACAAACACATCGGCCTCGGGCGCATGGCTGATCCAGCTCTTGCTGCCGTTCAGGATCCAGTCAGCGCCGTCACGCACGGCACGCGTCGCCATGCCGCCGGGATCGGAGCCGTGGTCAGGCTCGGTCAGGCCAAAAGCGCCGAGCGCCGCACCCTGTGCCAGCTGCGGCAGCCAGCGCCCGCGCAAGGCTTCGCTGGCATAGCTGAAAATCGGGAACATGACGAGGCTGGACTGCACCGACATCGCCGAACGGTAAGCCGAATCGACGCGCTCGATCTCGCGCGCGACGAGGCCGTACATGACCTGGGTCCCGCCGGGGCAGCCCTGGCCTTCGAGGCCGATGCCGAGCAATCCCAGTCCGCCGAGTTCGCTGAGGATTTCGCGATCGAAGCGTTCGTCGCGAAACGCGGTCTTGATCCTCGGTTGCAATCGCTCACGGGCATAGTCGCGCGCAGTGTCGCGCAGCAGGCGCTCATCGGCGGCGAGCTGGTGCTCCAGACCAAGCGGATCTTTCCAGTCGAAGGCTGCGGCCATGATCATCCTGCGCTGGCGTAGCGCCGTCGGTGAACTTACTTGTGATCGAAGGTGAACGCGCCATCCCAGTCCGTGCCCGGCGGATGCTCGCGCAGATACATGATGCGTTCGATGAACAACTGATAGACCGGATGCGGCCGCGGGCCCTGCATCAGATTGAAGAATTCGAGCTCGGCAGCGTCCCATTTCCGCTCACGAAAGAGCTTGAGCGCGCCGCGCTGGCGCGCGAGATCCTCGCGCAGGCCGGGATCGAGATCATTCTTGGGCCCCATCGGCTCGTAGATCGCCACCGGCTCCCGCTTGCCCTTGACACGCACGCGGTCGAGCTCGCGGAACGACCAGTCGGCTGGTGCCGCATTGCGCGTCGATTCCGAGCAGATGATCGGCACGCCGTAGGTCTTGGTCAGCGCCTCCAGGCGCGAGCCAAGGTTTACCGCGTCGCCCATGAC
>JALYJV010000388.1 GCA_030775105.1 Pseudomonadota bacterium
AGCTTCCAGTTGTAGCGCTCGAGCACGCCGTTGAACATGTCGACCTGGTCGTAGAACTGGTGACCGTCCGTACCTTCGTACGGGTTGTCGCAGCAGACCGTCGGTGCGCGACGGATACGCTTCAGGCCCGGCGAGTACAGCCAGGCTGCACGGCCTTCAGCGCCCGTACCGGCCTTTTCATGGACCAGAATGAAGGTGCCGGCGAGACGCGGCGGAGCCACGGTCTTCGAAAGATACTTGAGGAACTCGCCCGAACCCTTGCTCAGCGGCACCGGGCTCTTGATCGAGCCATAGCCGAACTGCACGTCTTCGACCAGCTTGGTCAGCTGGAACTCGCCGCTCGGCTGCACGATCATCTGGTTGTTGTAGCGGGTGAGGCTTTCACCGCGCCATTTGACCTTGTGGTTCCAGATCGGCTCGGCACCGGTCTTTGGAATCGGGAACGGGAAACCGAGCTTGCAGTTGTTCGGCGTGTCCGGATCCAGCATTTCGCAGCCGGTCGCGTTGACCTTGGTCGCTGCAAAAATCTCGTTAGGCCAAGTCACCAGGCGGCGCGACGGATAGACGTTGAGCTTGTAGGTATCGTAGGTGTTCAGCAGGTGCTTGTGGCCTTCCGACAGCTTGTCCGCGTACTGGGCCATGTTGGCCTTGGTGATCGTGAAGAGCGGCTTGTCGCCGTCGATCTTCGGATCGTTCGGGTATTCACCCGACAGGGCACCGCGCTGGGCACCCGGCGTCCACGCGGGAATCGAGCCGTCCTTGTTACCGGCCTTCTCAGCGCCGACCGGTGTCAGGCTCTTACCGAGTTGGTCGGCCTCTTCGGCGGAGACCTTCGCACCAGCCTGCCCAGCCATCAGGGTCAGAGCCAGCGCGCCGGTCAATACTGCTAGGCGCTTGTTCATCGGGATTACTCTCCTCAAAGGGGTTAATTCTTTGCCGTTATGCCACTTTCTGCAGCGGGCTGAAGGCGCGGTCATGCTACATGAATACGCAAACAGCTTTCCAGCACCGAGTCTGTCATTGTCCATTGAATGGACGCTTAACTCACTACCCGGTTTTTCTGCGGTTTTTAACGAGAAGACGCGGCGCGCTGGCGTTCCAGCGCCGCCAACAGCGATTCACGCTCACTGAGTTCGCAGCGCAGCGTCGCCAGCATGATGAAAACGCCGGCCAGACGCCGGTGCAGGAACACAATTTCGCGCGGCGGCACCCGGAAATGCACTGAAAGGGCATTGTTTGCCGCCAGCTTGCCGGCACGCATCGGCAGATCGCTGCTGCCCCAATCGTAATCACCGTCAGCGGTCCACAACTTCGCCGGCACGCGTGGATCATCCCTGGTGCTGAACGGCTCGACGACCATCTCGCACAGCCTGGCGAATGCGCTGCCGACCGCATCGGGAATGCCCGGACGCATCAGACCGATCGCGCGCGCGCCGCGCATGGCCTGTGCAACGTCGCGCCGCAACGCACCCTCGACGATGTCGGCATAGTTCTCGACAAAGCCGCGGCCGAACACGCGTGTTGCACCGAAGTCGAGGAGAACGATGCGGTCCGGTTCGCCGCGAACACCCGGACGAATCCGGTAGTTTCCGAAGTGCGGATCGGACTGGACCATGCCCCAGTCGAAAAATTCGCGCAGAAACAGCTGCAGAAAGCCCTCGCCCAAGGCATTGCGCCGTGCCTGCGACAGACCCTGCACAACCGGCTGGCGCACATGCTCGCCGATCTCGTACGAGGTCGTCAGCACCTGATCGCTGCTGTAGTCGGCAATGACTTCCGGCACAACGAAGCGATCATCGTCGGCGAGACGCTTGCGGAAGGTCTCGGTGAACTGACGCTCGCTCTGGTAGTCGACTTCGCGGTGCAGCATCTCGCGCACTTCATGGAACACTGGCGTGATGTCGAGGCCGCGCGGCGACAGGCGCGTCATGATCAGCAGGCGCGACAGCGTGCGGATATCGCTCTCGATCGCATCCGCAACACCGGGGTACTGGATCTTGACGCACAGTTCCTTGCCGTCGGACTTGCGCCGCGCACGATGCACCTGACCAAGCGAGGCAGCCGCCAGCGGTTGCTCGTCAACGTCGAGTTCACGCAGGCGTGAGCGGCCAAGCGCGCGTTCCAGCACCGGTTGCACGACTTTCCAGCTGACCGGCGGCGTATCGTCCTGCAGCGACGACAGCACCGTCACCGCCTCTTCGGGGAGGAAATACTGGCCGTAGAGCGAAAGCATCTGCCCGGCCTTCATCACACTGCCTTTGAGCTTGCCCAGCTCGTCGGCGAGAATCTGCGCCTGCCTGCGGTAGAACTCGCGATCCGCTTCGTTGCGATCCACTTCGCCACGGAAAATATTGGCGATCGAATGCGCAAAGATCTTCGCCCCCGCACCGACGCCGAGCTTGGTCAACGCAACGCTGCGCTCCAGAGACCCGGTTTTGAGGGACGAAATGCTAGGCTTTCCGCCGTTATCGTTCGCAGAAGACATGTATCGATGAGTAGCCTTGCCGATGTTCTGTTAGCACCACACCAACGCGATGCCGTGATTGCCGATACGGTACAGCTGATCGAGTCACACATCAGCGCCATCGGTGGACTCAAGGGCATCAGCCTGAAGACTGGGCTGGCGATGGTCAAGGCGGCCAAGCCCGGCATCATGGTCCGCGCAACGCAGCGTCTGCTGCCCGATTTCATCGCTGCACTGGACCCGTTGTATCAGTCATTCCGTAACTCGACGGAGCGCGACTTTAGCGTGTTTCTGCGCAAGCATGATCGCCAGGCCACTGCGGCATTGCTGGGAATCGCCGACCAACGCGTGCGCCAGGCCAGCCCCGGCGTCCAGGCACGTTACGGCAAGATGCGGAAACTGGCCGAAGACGAAGTCAGGGCGGCTGTCCCGGCACTGGCGAAGTTGATCCGCGGCTATCTGGGCTGAGACGCCATCAAGTTTCACTCAAAAATTGGGGCCGGCTGACACCGCCTGCATCAACCGGCCCCAAGGGAGTGATCGTTCGGCGGCTGCGGTGAGCAGCCACCAGCCATCAAGTCCGCGTTACGGTTTGGCCTGGACCGAGGTCGATGCGCTGACGGTCCCGCCCTGACTCAGGGCCGCCTGGGTCTGTGAGCGCTGCTCAGCAAGCGCGTGGCGTGCGGCCTGACGGACGGCATGGCGCTGCTCGGCGCGGATGTTGTTCAAGGCCTGCTCGATCACGGTCGCTGATGTTGCGGCCCTGGTCGTCAGCCCGGCCGGCTTGGCAGCTGTGGCGAGCCCACTCGCCGCCAGCATCAAGGTTGCGGCTGCCAGTCCTGCGTATTGACCCAGTTCCTTGGTTTTCATTGCCCCGTCTCCATCCTTTCGCCCGTACGTTTTTCGGGCTTGCAGGGATTAGATGCGGGTCAGGCAAAAAGGGTTGCAGGGAATTTTCCGGCCGCTCTCCAGGCCCCTGCCGGGCCCGCCTGGCTACCTGGCGTAGCGCGCCTTGACCGAAGCTGGCAGGAAGTCACCCTCGCGCATCGGCACGTCATATTGCGGCGGGCTGTCCTCGGCGGACAGGCGACTCGCAAAGTAGCGACCTTCCTTGAGGTCGTAGACCAGCATCGGCGCCGTGTTGGCCGCCTGGATGTCGTAGATCGGCAGCAGATGACCTTCCTGGAAGCGCCAGGGCCGACCCTCGCGGTCTTCATTCTCGACCAGCACGATGTTCCAGCTGTCTTCATCGACATAGAACGTGCGTTTGCCGAAGCTGTGCTTCTTTCCGGAGCGCTCGGTCGCCTCGATGATCCAGACCCGATGCAACTCGTAGCGCGTCAGCGCCTGATCGAAGTGATTCGGCTTGAGCATGCTGGCGTATTTGTTCTTCGCATCGCCGATGCGGAAGCCGTTGTACGGGATGTACAGCTCGCGCTTGCCGATCAGCTTCCACACGTAGCGGTCGAAGGCGCCGTTGTACATGTCGACCATGTCGATGAACATCAGGCCTTCGGAACCCGGGAACGGCTGGTCGTAGCCCACCGGCGGAATGCGGAACATCTTCGGAATCTTCGGCGGCAGTACCCAGACGTCGCGATTGTTCTCCAGCGAGTTGGCCGTCTCGTGCACCAGCGCGAGAAAGTCGATCTCGTTGCGTGAAGAACCGAACCAGGTCAGGTAGTACAGCAGGAAGTTCTTCTTCGCGAGGTCGATCGGATCGGCGATGTTACCGTAGCGGAAGTAGGCTTTCTCGGTCTGCTTCAGATAGATCGGCGAACCCCGTACCGGCACCACTGCCTGCGTCGTCTGCTGCTGCACCGTGTTGCCGCGATAGCGGGTACGGTGATTCCACATGATCTCGACGCCGGACTGAGGTTTGGGGAACGGCACGCCCAGATGCGCGCCTTCAAGTGCGTCCGGTCCGAGTAGCTTGGATCGGGTGATGTTCGCCTGGCTGGCGTCGTAAATCGCCTGCGGGTACCCAACGCTGCGCCGGGTCTTGTAGACCGGCATCGTGTAGGTCGGATGGCGCGCGAACAGGGCCTGATGCGCCGCACTCAAATGCTCGCGATAGCGCGAGTAGTTCGTCGTGGTGATCGTGAACTGCGGCGTATCACCGGCAAAAGGATCAAGCAGGCGTTTGCCCGCCGCCGCGCCGCTGGGCCAGTCGCTGCGCGCGATGCCACCGGTCCACGCCGGAATGACGCCATCGGCACTGGCGGAGGCTTCTGCGCCGATGGGCGTCAGGCCACCGCCCTGCGCGCCGGGCTGCGACGCCGGGCCGATGGGCCCGCCGTAGCCCGCAGTGACAACGATCCGCTGATCGCCGATCAGGCCGCCGAGTTGAATCTGCTCTTCGCCACGGCGCCGACGCTCGGATGCTGTAGCCAGCGCCTGTTCGCGCGCGCGCCCGCTTTCAAGATACTTGAGCCATTCACTGGCCAGCTTGCGTGACGGCGCAAGAGCCTGTGCCTGCGAAAACGCCTGCATCGCCGCTTCGACATTCGCCTGCTGATAGCGCGCCATGCCCAGCGCCATAAAGGTATTGCCGTCCTTGGCTCCGCGCTCGATCGCGGAGTCGAGCGCCTGCGCCGCTTCGGCATACTCCTCGCGATCCATGTGCAGCTGTGCGCGTTGCTGGTACAGCGCAGCCGAAGGCGCAAGGCGAATCGCTTCGTCGATAGCCTTGAGTGCCAGACTGGATTCGCGCGCGTTCAACCACAACGAGGTCAGGAGTTTCCAGTTCTCGCCATTGGATGGCAGCTCGCGCTTCTCCATCATCGTCTGCAGCGTCGATGCGGCCTGGAACGGCGCCCCCAGCTGTGCAGTGAGCATCACCAGCTGCAAGCGCTCTTCCGGCGTCTTGAGGAATCCGAGGCGGCCCGCCAGTTCCAGCGCGACGGCAGCGCGCGTCTTGTTGCCGGTCTTCATGTAGATCGAGACCAGGCGCATCCAGTCCTCGCGCTGCGAAGGGTCTTTCTTCAGCAACTGCTCCAGCTGCGGCAGCGCTTCGCGTTCCTGGCCATTGGCCAACAGCACGGCGGCGTACACGCGACGCCAGGATGGATCGATCTCACGTCCGGTCGCGCCCTTGATCGCCCGCTGTACCAGCGGCAGTGCTTCGCGGTAACGCTTCTGCTCGAAATAAGCCGATGCCAGCGCGATCAGCGCCTCGTTGCTCGGCTTGCCGCTCTTGACCTGGGCTTCGAGCTGCGGAATCAGCTTCTTGTAGTCGCCGCTGGACATGTACAGCTGCGAAAGCTGATCACGCATCTGTTGTGCGGCAAGCCCTGACAGCGCGTTCTGCGACAAAGCCTGTTCGATGTACTTGGCCGCCTTCGCCGCATCGCCGGATTGCGCTGCCTTTGCCGCGAGGTCACGCAGCAGCAGCGCCTTGCCGTACGGATCCGTCGTCATCCGCAGCAGTTCCTCGGTGCTCTTCTGCTGGGTCTCGGCAGGCACCTCGTCAAGGATGCGGGTTTCACTGCGGTACTGGTCCGCGTGCGCGACATCGGCCGCCAGCAATAGCGCCGCTACAGCAAGCCATTGTTGACGGAATCCGCTCATTTCCAGTTGTACGCGCAGTCCGCCGGATCCATATCAACCTTCTGCTTGACCTCGCGCGCCTTGTCGTGCGACGCATACAGCCAGTGCGCAACGCTTGCTATCGCTGCCTCTTCAAAGACTCCGCGCGGATCGGCGTCAACAAGGCGCACATTGCTGACCTTGCCGGTCGGCAGCACAGTGAAGATCACTTCGACCCAGCCGCGAATGCCCTGCTTGCACGCCCATTCCGGCATCTGCGGTCGCGCTGTCGAAAGCGGAATCAGCGGCTTGCCGACAAAGCCCTTGCCGGAACCCACGCCACCGCCACCGGAACCCGAACCACCACCGCCGCCGGAGAAACCGCCGAAGGACCCACTGCTGCCCAGGTTCAGGCCGCCACTGCCGACCGACAGCGGCATCGCGATTGCGCCGATCTCGAACGGCGTCACCGATGCGGTCGGCGTGTTGAAGGTCGGCAGATCGGAACGCGCCATTGATGGCGGCGCATCGGGCGGTGGTGGCGGTGCCATGTCCAGGCTCTGCAGCGGATCGGACTCCTGCTCGGCATCCGGTTGTGCCACTTCGATGCCCTCGAGCACGCGCTGGGGTTCGACGTGGTTGCCCTGCGGCGGTGCGACCAGCCAGTACATGAGCAGGAACATCGCCAGCACCAGCACGAGTGCCGCGAATGGAATCAGGAACCAGCGCAGATTCGCCGTCACCGGAGCACGACTCCCCAGTCCTACATCGGCAGTGGCGCGAATAGGCACGGGCTTACTTCGGCGTCGCGGCAATCGCCACGTCAGTGACGCCGGCAAGGCGGACCTGATCCATCGTCTCAACCATCAATCCCGCTCGCGCCGCCTGGTCGGCCTGGATAACGACGCTGGCCTGAGGGTGCTGCTGCTTGAGCTTCTCGATCGCTGGACGCACCGTGCGGATGTCGACACGCGACTTATCGATCCAGATCTCGTTGTTGGCCGAGATCGCGACGAAGATATTCGCGCGTTCTTCCTTCTGCGCAGTTTCCGCCGCCGGACGATCGACACGGATGCCGGACTCGCTGACGAACGCCGCGGTGATGATGAAGAAGATCAACAGGTTCATGATGAAATCGAGCATCGGCGCAAGGTCGATACCGGTTTCTTCGTGCTGCGGCGTATGCCTTTGCATTCTCATGTCAGCGTCTACTCGTAGACCAGCACATCATTGAGCTGTTCGGCTTCGCGCCGGGCGCGTGCCTCGAACATCTGGATCGGGTACATCCCGGAAAGGCTCACTGCAAGACCGGCCATCGTCGCGATCATCGCCTGCGACACACCGGAAGCCATTGTCTGCGCATCGGCGCGGCCCTTGAGCGACATCACGTCGAAGACCTCAAGCATGCCGACGACAGTGCCCATCAGGCCCAGCAGCGGACACAGCGGAATGATCGCGCGCATGATCGGAAGGTTGGCGCTCATCGCCAGACGCGCTTCCGAGATCATCTGCGTGCGGATGCGCCGCGCATACCAGGACTTGCGCTCGCTGCGCGCCGCCCAGGCCGCGCGCAGCGTTTCCTGCTCGCGCGGGAACATGCGCTTGAAGTACCAGTAGCGCTCGATGATCAGCGTCCACATGATCAACGCGGTGAAGAAGATCACGATCAACACTGGCCCGCCGGCGTCGAAAAAATCCGCCAGAGAGGCAAACGGCGCCAGCAACTCGTGACGCCACTGGTCAAAGCTAGCCAGCACGCGCGCCCTCCAGGCGGCGTGCCAGCAGACCGGCACTCTGCTCGTCGAGAATCTGGATCAGCGCACGTGAACGCGTCGCCAGCAGCGAATTGATGAAGAGCAGCGGGATTGCGATACCCAGGCCGAGCACCGTCGCCACCATCGCGTGCGAAATACCACCCGCCATTACGCGCGGATCACCGGTACCGGCTTCGAGGATCGCCTGGAACGTGATGATCATGCCGATGACGGTGCCGAGCAGACCGAGCAGCGGGCCGGCAGCGACGATCATGCGGATCAGGTTCTGGAAACGCTCGATGGCCGGCGTTTCGCGCAGCACAGCCTCGGACAGGTGCAGCTCCAGAACCTCTGGATCCGCCGAGGTCTCGTCTTTCAGCACGGCGAGCACGCGGCCGAGCGGATTGTCGGCGGTCGGCGCCCGCGTGTTCTGCAACTGCGCCTGCACCTTGCGGCCGGTCTTCATCAGGAAGAACAGTTGGTAAATCGCCAAGGCGGCGCCGACGATACCGATCAGCAGAATCACGTAGCCGAGCAGCCCCCCCTGGTTCAGGCGCTCCAGCAGCGAGGGCTTGAGCGTGTACAGGCGCAGTAACTCGCCACGCGTGGGATCGACCAGCACCGAAGCAGTGCCCTGGGTCGTCTCACTGAAATCGCTGAGCAGACCTTCATGGCCCGGCTGGCGGTCGAGCAGCGTCAGGTGCCCGGTAATGCCGTCGAGCGTCAGCAGGCGATCGTCGGCAAATGCAGTAAACATACCGACGCGAACCACGTCCTGCTCGCTGCGTACGCCGTCGTCGTTGACGATCTCGGCCTTGAAGCGCGCAACCCGTCCGCCTTCGGCAATTTCCTCGGCCAGCGTGACCCACAGTTGCTCGAGGTCATTGAGCGCCGGCAACTCCGTGGCCTGCGCGAGTCGGTCGAGAAACTCAAGGCGCTCCGGCACCTGAGCCGTAACGAGCGAATCACCAGCACGGACGCGGAAAGTGCTGGCCGTTTCCTTGACGCCGGCATACATCGCGCTGGCATCGCCGATGCGCGCCACCAGCGTCTGCTTCATCGCCGTGATTTCGGCTTGGCCGGCATCGAACTGCGAACGGACCCGCGCCGCCTTGGCTTCGGCCGCCGCCAGATCCGCCTGTGCTTTCTGCAGCAGCGCCTGCTGCTCGTTCTTTTCCTTCAGGAAGCGCGCTTCACGCTCTTGGTTGAGCCTCGTCGTCTGCTGGGCGGAGTCGCGAATCTGCTTGAGCAGATCGTCCATGCCACTTTTCTGCTGGGCCAGTGCGATACCAGGCAACAACAGGATCAGCAATGCCAATGTCCTCATGGCTGGTCTCCGGTAGCCGCCGGCATCGGCAGCACGAGCAGATCGGCTGCCATCGTTTCACGCGCCATGCGTATGCCCTTCTTGACGGCGGCCTGATACTCACGATCCAACACCTGCCACTTGGCGGTGGCGGCGTCCCAGTAGAACGTCTCCTCGCCGTCGAGACTGATTGCATACAACCCGGTGCGGCCGACGCGCAACACATCGACCGTGCGCTCGCCGATCTGGGTGCGCTCCGCGCCCAGGCTGCGACCGTACTCCGCCTCGATCTGATAGGCCTCAAGCACGCGCCGGTATTTCTCGGCGACGCTGGTCTCCGGATTGGCCATCAACCGCTTCAGGTTCTCGAGGCGCTCCCTGCGCTCCGTCTGCAGGAACGGCAGATCGGTTGCCACCAGCTTTTCGAGGGCGTCGAACATGCGCAGCATCAGCGGCAGGATCTCGCGCTCGGTGCGCTCCATTTCGACCAGCTGACGCTGCAGGGACTGGCGCTCGCCATCCTGCCCGGCAGTCAGCTGCGCCAGCTGATCGGCGTAGACATTGAGCTGCTGGCCCTGCCAGACCGCTGCGCGATACTTCTCAAGCAGCTGCTTGGTCTGATCGTCGAGCTGATCTATGCGATCCTGTGACTGTATCGAGGCGCGCTGCGTCTGCTCGGCAGTCGAGACGGCTCGCTCCAGCCCGTCGTTCTGCGCCAGCGCCGCGGATGCTCCACCGAATACTGCCGCGAACAGTGCAACTGCACCGACGAGCGTCCTCCTGTTGTCATGCCGCACGGTTGGCAGCCTCCTGGCGCTTCTCAATCGGCCGCAGCCAGCTGCAGATCAAATGCATCATCTCTTCTGTCTCCTCATCATCGATGACCCAGTGACTGCGGTCAGCGTAGTAGCGCTGGGTTGCCTGCGGATAGCGTGCGGCGACCTTGCGCACGACGGATCCGGGCACCAATTTATCTTGCCCACAGCCAACCACATAGACCGGACATCTGACTTCGTCCGAACGGACCGCGGCGGCTCGGGAAATGTCCGCCCACCAGAATGCGATTTCAAACGCTGCGCGCCCGGACTCATGAACCAGGCCTTCGTATATCTGGCGATGACGACTTTCCGGAACACCGTTATACGCCGATCGCGCTGCGCGTTCGGCGCTGGGCTTGTGTGCATTGCGCCATAGGGCACCGCTGAACAGCCAGCGCGAAAACGCAATGATCGTCGGCAGCTTCAGGGCATTGATGCCCCACTGCGGCGCCGGCGTCAGCAGCACCAGGGCCAACGGCTTGGTGCGCATCGCAAGCTGCTGCGCAAGCAGGCCACCCATCGAATGACCCATGATGATCGGCGGCTTGTCGAAGTTCTGCGCGTTGACCCAGTCAACCAGATAGTCGGCGTATTCGCGCAGGCTCTTGCTGCGCACCTGCAACGGCTGGTCCGGCACTGCGCCATGAGCTGGCAGCGTCGGCGCATGACAACGATAGCCGCGCGGCTCCAGCAGTTCGGCCACCCGCGCCCAGTTGGCCCCCGTGCACCACATTCCGTGAATCAGCACGACCGGATAGGACATCTAGTACCCCGACAGGCGAGCAACTACCGCACGATTGAGCCAGCTGGGTCCGAGCTTGTCGGCCAATGCGGTCAGACGCGTGCGCCAACCCGGATACCAGTGCACGCGACGATAGCCGCGCCATTGCGCCGCCGTCCATACCGTTTCGGCAATATCTTCGGCGCTCAGGTGCACACCCAGCTTGGCGATGCTCTGCGGTTGCTCGATATCCGTCACCATCGCGGTATTCACGAACAGCGGCAGCACATCCATCACACGGATGCCGTGGCGCTGCCATTCGATATCGAGCGCCTCGCTCAATCCCTTCACCGCAAACTTGCTCGCGCTGTAGCTCGCGTAGTCCGGCGAGCCGTAGATCGCCGATGCTGAGCTCATGTTGATCAGGCGGCTGCCGGACACCTTCGACAGATGCGGCAGACCGGCAAGGCTGCCGTTGATCACGCCTTTGATGTTGACGTCGATGATCGCGTGATGGCGTACAACACCGATCGACTCGAACGCACCGACCGACAGGATACCGGCGTTGTTGAACAGGACATCCAGACGTCCATCGACCGGCGCGCAGAACGCATCGACCGCAGCGGCGAATGCCGCAGCATCGGTGACATTCAGCGTTCCGCAAACTGCCGCGCCACCCAGTTCATCGCACAGCTGCTGCACGCCGACACCATCGACGTCATACAAGCCGACGCGCCAGCCCCGTGCGGCAAAGCGCTTTGCAGTCGCACGACCGATACCCGCCGCCGCGCCGGTGATGAAAATTGAAGGGGAATGCATGACAACAGACGATGAGGGAATGAACCTCGTAATCTATCAGCCTTGTGGCTTCTGGAGACCTGTTTATGGCAGATCATTCACCCGCTTTTCTCGCTCTGGTCAATGAAGTCCGCAGCTACGTTCGCGAGCTGCCGGCCAATCAGTTGCCTGCCGTGCTCGCAAGCCAGCCTGGGTTGCAGTTGATTGACGTGCGCGAGCACAGCGAGTACCTCGCCGGTCATGTCCGTGGCGCGCAATGGATTGGCAAAGGCATCATCGAGCGCGACATCGAGCAATTGCACCCGGACAAGCACGTCCCGTTGTATCTGTACTGTGGCGGTGGATATCGCTCGGCACTGGCGGCCGCCAACCTGCAGAAGATGGGTTACCGGAATATCTGGTCCATCGACGGTGGCTGGCGCGCGCTGAAGGAGTTGCTGCCGACGACGTCGGCCTAAGTCGCAGGCATAAAAAAAGAGCGCTCAGTGAGCGCTCTTCGACGAATCGTGGCGGAGCGGACGGGACTCGAACCCGCGACCCCCGGCGTGACAGGCCGGTATTCTAACCAACTGAACTACCGCTCCGCGATTCTACAAACTCATTCTGCTTCAGGACCCGCAGTTCATGTGCCATCAACAACAGGCCCGATGTACTTGGTGGGTGCTGAGGGGCTCGAACCCCCGACATTCGCCTTGTAAGGGCGACGCTCTACCAGCTGAGCTAAGCACCCTGATCCAACGGCAGAAGCAGCAAGACAGCTACTTTAACATGTCCTTCAGCGCCTTGCCAGCTTTGAATGCCGGCGTTTTGCTCGCTTTGATCTTGATCGTGTCACCGGTCTTCGGGTTGCGGCCCGAACGGGCGGCGCGCTCGCGCACCATGAACGTACCGAAGCCAACCAGCGAAACCTTGTCCTTCTTCTTCAGCGCCTTGCCGACCACTTCAAACAGCGCATCAACGGCCTTGCCCGCATCTGCCTTGGAGATTTCCGCCTTGTCGGCGATAGCGTTGATCAGGTCTGTTTTATTCATGTAAAGCGTCCCCTCAAAAATGTGAAGCCAACAGGCTCGAAACTCTCGATGCCGGCCAATCGATGGTGCACCTTCACAGACTGGACACGTATGGTCCGGGCCCTGCGGAGGGCGAACGTTCCCAAGCATGCCGGCGGCATCAGATGACAGATGAACACACCGCTCGCGGCGAAAGCCGTAAGCAATGTTCGACATGGGTTGCGGCGCTTTATAACAAGCAGCTTTTTAAGCGTCAACAAATCTTGAACTTGAATTTCTCTGCGCTGAAGCGATTTCGACAACACAAGAGGGTTGACACTCATTGACAGGGCACACATTGCTCAATCGGAAGGGCGGACAGCAAGCAGGTCATGGTCCGATCTGTTCAGCGCAGCCTCAGCCATGCAGGCTAAAACGCCAGATGACAATACCGCTCGTCGAGTCCCTGCAACCGCAAGTCGACTGCGGACTTTTGCCCCAGCCCATTTGATACACTCGTCTTTCCCCATCGCCAGCTCAAAACGCATGCGCTCGATTCGTGGCCGCAGGGTCTCGTTACTTATTGTTGCTGCACTGCTTCCGTTGTCCCTTGCCGCCGCCGAGTCGCCCGACACCACGGAGCGTGCGCTGCGCCTGGACCAGACGATCCAAAGTCTGAAGGATGAGGTCATCGAACTGAGTCGCGAGGCCCAGGATATTGAGAACACTGCCCTGGTGCCTGACTACCAGCGCGTGTCGGTCTACCTGCGTGTTGGTGTTCGCGGTCTGCTCATGAGCGAAGTCACCGTATCCATCGACGGCAAGACCATCGACGTCTATCACTACGACGAGCATGATTCGCGCGCACTGCTCGCCGACAACAGTCTGCAGCGCCTGCTGCGCACCACGGTCACGCCGGGCCCGCATCGCATCCGCATCGAGGTCACCGCCAAGTACGCTGACGACAAGGAAGACACGCCACCTTCCAAGACCGAGTTCGAGGCGATCTTCGACAAGGACGAGCGCGAAACCGAGCTTGAATTTGCCGTTACTCGCGCCAGCCGATTTGGCAACGAACTGCGCCTTGGCATGAAACAGTGGCGGAGACAGTCGTGAAGCCGCTCTTCGCACTGATTGCAGCGGCGCTGGCCCTACCGGCCGCGGCTGCCGATGTCTACGTCTCGGGCAGCAAGGATGACCCGCGCCTGCGCGCGTCCGAATTCCTGGGGCGCGATGACCGCTATTTCTCGGCACTGACCGAGCTGCGCCTGATCGACGAAGGCGCCGACCCGCAACGGATGCCGGCCGAATATCAGTGGCTGCTCGCGAACAGTTACATGTCGTTCGGCATGCGCGACCGCGCTGAGGCTCTGTACCGCAGCCTTGCCGCAACGACGACGGATCGAGAACTGGTCGGCAAAGCCCAGCTGCGGGTTGCCGAGTTCGAATACCAGCGCGGTTACCTCGCGGAAGCCCGGGCGACGCTGTATCGCATGCGCGAAACCCTGCCGCAGCCGCTGGTCGTCGACTGGCAGGACCTGCTCGCCCGAGTGCTGATGGCCGAAGGCCGCTATGGCGACGCCGTTGAAGTGCTGACAGATCTGAACAACTCGGATCGTCAGTCGCCCTACACGCGCTACAACCTCGCCGTCGCGCTGATCAATGATGGCCGCGCCGCCCAGGGCCAGACCGTGATGGACCGCGTCGGCCGCATGACACCGGAAGACATCGAGAAGTACGCCTTGCGCGATCGCGCCAACCTCAGTCTCGGCTTCAACTTCCTGCAGAGCGAACAGGGCGGCACCGCCAAACCCATTTTCATGCGCGTGCGCTCGGAAGGCCCGTTCTCGAACCGCGCCCTGCTCGGTCTCGGCTGGACTGAACTGGCGCCACAAGGCGAGCGCGTTGCCAAGGTGCAGGTGGGCGACGAAAAACCGGATGCGACGCCGTTCTCGACCTTCTCGACACTGGGCGTCCTGCTGCGCCCCGGCTTTGCCGAGGAAGACATCTTCAAGCGCGCCGGTCTGAGCTCATTTCGCCTCAAGAAGGCCAGCAAGGCAGATGAAGATGCGCTGCGCCGTGCGCTGGTGCCATGGGTGGAACTGATCTCACGCGATCCGATGGATACCGCGGTGCAGGAAGCCTGGCTTGCCATTCCGTTCACGCTTGATCGCCTCGGTGCCTACACCCAGGCACTGAGCTATTACGAGAAAGCCATCACCGTGCTCGAGAACGCCCGCACACGCATGAATGCGGCGATGACCTCGATCCGACAAGGCCGCATGGTCGAAACCATCGTCCGTCGCGAATCCGATTCCGAAGCCGGCTGGGAGTGGAAACTGCTCGACCTGCCGGACGCCCAGGAAACCTATTTCCTGCAGAACCTGCTGGCCCAGCATCAGTTCCAGGAACCACTGAAGAATTACCGCGACGTGCGCATGATGTCGCGCTCGCTGGAAGCCTGGTCGGCACGCCTCGCTTCGGTCGACAAGAGCTACAGCTCCACTTCCCGCGTTGTCGCTCAGCCCGCCGTGCAGATTCGCCGCGCCCGTGGTAAGTGGAATGCGCCGTGGAAGGGCATGCAGATCGGCCTGCAGTTCGACAAGCGGCTGTCGCCGCCGGGGGCCTACTCCGATGCCGCTCCGGCCGTCCCGGATCGCATGCCCGCAATGCGTCTGTCCAGGGCTCCGGAGCGCTTCAACGGCCCGGTAGAGCGCGCAAGCGCCGCACAACAGCGGATCGTCAATCTCCGGCAACAGCTGGATGTTGCCGGAGAAGCGCAGTCAAAACTGTTGCAGGACATGGCCGTCGCCGAGCTGAGCGGACAGAAACAGCAGATCGAGCGCTATCTGGTTGAAGCGCGCTTTGCACTCGCCCGCCTGTACGACCGCCAGCGAAAAGGCGAACTCAATGACCAGTGATATGAACCGGCGCAAGGCTCCTCTCGCCGAAGCCATCCACGCACAGTTTCCGAGACCGCTGACGCCAGCCGTCGCGCCTTCGCTGATCGTACTCGCTGCAGCGCTGGCGTTGTCGGCATGCTCCGGTTCACCGGTCAAGGGCGCATCGCCGACGATCGGCAAGGCTTATGGCCGCATGGATGAACCGTCGCAGGAAGTGCTGCCGATCATCCGCTCGGAACCGATTGCGATCGACCCCGAAAAGGCTGCGGAAAACTACCGCAAGCTGCTGGAACTGACGCCGGATCAGGGCACGAAGTCGGAGGCGCAACGCCGCCTTGCTGACCTGCAGGTGCAGATCGAAGACAGCCGCGGCGCAACCGAAGCATCGGAAAAAGGCTTGCAGGAAGCCATCGCGCTGTACAACAAGCTGCTCTACGCAGAACCGGACAGCAAGGATAACGACCGCATCTTCTACCAGCTCGCCCGTGCTCAGCAGAACCTCGGCGAAACCGAAGCGGCAATTGAAACGCTCAAGCGCCTGACCGATCGACACAAGGATTCCAGGCTCGCCGGCGACGCCCATTTCCGTCGCGCTGAACTGCTGTTTGCACTGTCGCGCTTCAGTGAGGCCGAGCCGGTCTATAGGATCGTCATGGATCTGGCCGATGCGACGCCGTTCTTCGAGCCGGCGCAATACAAGTATGGCTGGACCCAGTACAAGCAGTCGAAGTACGAAGAGGCCGTCGGCACCTTCCTGGCCGTACTTGATCGCGAGTTGCCGCAAGGCGAACTGTACGAAGTCGAACCTGCACTGTCGGTTGTCAACAAGGCGAAGAACGACATGGTTCGCGATTCGCTGCGCGTGATCACGCTGTCGCTGGCGCAGCTTGGCGGTGGTCCGGCGCTGAGCCAGTATCTCGCCGCGCACAGCGATCCGCGCTTTACACCGCTGCTCTACGCCGCGCTCGGCGAGTCCTTCCTCGACAAGGAACGCTATACCGACGCCGCCGGCGCCTATGCCGCGTTCCTGCAGCGTTATCCGACCTCGTCGCTGGCACCATCGTTCCAGTCGCGCGTGATCGGCGCGTACCTGCAGGGTGGCTTCTCGGATCTGGTGATCGCCGAGAAGGAACGCTACGCCAGGACCTACGACCCGAGTGCGCCGTACTGGAACGGTAAACCGGCAACCCCCGGCGTGATGACCGAGCTGCGCGCGCATCTGAACGATCTCGCACGCCATCATCATGCGAAAGCGCAGCAGGATAAGCTGAAGAACCAGGCGGAGTTCCTCGTCGCGGCCGGCTGGTACAAGCGCATTCTCGATCTGTATCCGGAAGATCCGCAGCGTATCGAGATCAACTTCCTGCTTGGCGACAGCCTGCTCGACGGCGGCAAGACGCTCGAAGCCGCGCAGGAATACGCGCGGCTCGCGTATGACTACCCGGCGCATCCGCGTTCGGGTGAAGCGGCCCACGCTTCGGTCCTCGCCTACCAGCAGAACGCCAAGAACGCGAACGCAAGCCAGCGTCCGGCTGCCCTGCGGCTGGCGATCGATGCCGGCATCAAGCTGGCCGACACTTTCGCAACGCACCCGCAGAAGTTCCAGGTGCTGACGCAGGCGGCGCTGGATCTGTACGAACTCAAGGCCTACGACGAAGCGATCAAGGCCTCCGAGCGCGTGCTCACCGGCGGCCCGACCGTGGACGCTTCACTGCGGCGCATTGCCTGGAGCGTGACCGGCGACTCCGAGTTCACGCAGAAGCGCTACGTCGAAGCCGAGCGCGCGTTCGGCGAAGAACTCAAACTGACACCGCCCAACGCCGCAGAACGCGGAGAGATCGTCGAGCAGCTCGCTGCGTCGATCTACAAGCAGGGTGAAGCCGCTCGCGATGCCAAGGACTACAAGACCGCGGCGATGCATTTCCTCCGTGTCGGCCAGATCACGCCGCAGGCGTCGATCCGCGCGACCTCCGAGTACGACGGTGCAGCAGCCTTGATTGCGCTCGAGGACTGGGCGGGCGCAGCACGCGTGCTCGAAAGCTTCCGCACGCTGTTCCCGGGCCATGCACTGGAAGCCGACGTCGACAAGAAGCTCGCCGTTGCCTATCAGCGCGATAACAAGCCGCTCGACGCCGCGCGCGCGTTCAAGCGCATTGGCGCCCGCACAACCGAATCCACCGAGGTTCGCCGCGAAGCGGCCTGGCTCGCCGCCACGCTGTTCAATGACGGCAACTCCACCGGTGAAGCCGAGCTGGCCTACACCTACTACGTCGAAACCTTCCCGCGTCCGCTCGAGCGCACGATCGAGGCGCGCAGCAAGCTGGTCGAGTTCGCGCGCAAGCGTGGCGATACGCCGGCTCTCAAGCGCTGGCTCGGTGAACTGGTCACAGCCGACGCCAGCGCGGGTGTCGAACGCACACAGCAATCGCAGGCATTGGCGGCCAAATCCAGTCTTGAACTCGGTCGCATGGCCGCTGCCGATGCCAGCAAGCTGCGCCTGACCCTGCCGATCGAGAAGAGCCTGCCGGCGCGCAAGACGGCGATGCAGGAAGCAATCCGCTGGCTCGGCAGTGCCGCCGCTTTCGGCTTTGCCGATACGACGACCGCCGCAACCTACGAACTGGGCGCGGTGTATCAGACCTTTGGTCGTGCTCTGCTCGACTCCGAGCGCCCGCGCAATCTCGGCGAGCTTGAGCTTGAGCAGTACAACCTGCTGCTTGAAGAACAGGCATATCCATTCGAAGAGCAGGCCATCGAGGCGCATGAAACCAACCTGCGACGCCTGAAGAACGGCACCTATGACGAATGGATCGCCAACAGCGCCAGGGCGCTGGCTCAGATCTCACCGGCGAAGTACGGCAAACGCGAGCAGGGAGAAGATCGTTATGAACTGCTCGATTAATTCACCGACGATGCCAATGACACGCACACTCACCATCAGCAGGATCGGCAAGCACGCCGGCCTGCTGGCCCTGTGCCTGAGCCTCACCGCCTGCGGGATGATCAAGTCACGCCCGGAAGCCCCGGAGCAGCCGGGCGGACCGGTCGTCGCCGTCCCGGACAAGGGCGACCCCAAGACCCGCTTCACCGCCACGCTGGCCTTGCAGAAGCAGAACCAGGTGGCCGAGGCCGAAGAGGCGCTGACATCACTCACCAAGGACTTCCCGGATCATTCCGGCCCCTGGACCAATCTGGGCATTATCTACGCCAGGTCCAATCGCCGCGATCTGGCGATCAACGCCCTGCTCAAGGCCGCGACCCTCAACGACAGCAACAAGATCGCCTTCAACTGGCTGGGCATCCTCTACCGCGAGACCGGCGACCTGAACCGCTCACGCCTCTCGTATGAGAAGGCGCTGAAAATCGATCCAAACTACGCCCTGGCGCACTACAACCTCGGGGTTCTGTTGGACGCACACATGAAGCAGCCCACCAGCGCACTGGCGCATTACAAGGCCTACCAGCAGGCTGGTCATGCCGACGACCTGCGCGTGATGGCCTGGATCGCGGAAATCGAGACCGCCGAAGCCGCGAAAGCGCCCGCTCCTGCCGCCCCGGCACCGGGCGCAGCACCCAAAATCGAGCAGACCCCATGAAATCCGTTCGCCTGATTGCGTTAGCCGCAATTACACTAGGCGCCCTGCTGCCGGGCAGCCCCGCGCTGGCGCAGGACGAGCAGCCGGCCATCGGGAACCGCATCCCCGATATTCCGGCCACCCCGTCCAGACAGCCTGTCGCACCCAGCAGCGGAACCACGATCATCGGCGAGCGTGAATCGCCGATCGGCCTGTACATCATGCCCTGGCGTGATTCGCGCGCCGAGGACGATCTCGATCGTCCGGCACGTTTGCTGCAAGAGAAACTGGTCCCGCTCGACGAAGACGTGTTCCTGCGTCAGATCGAGTACCACACGGCATTGAGCAATGCCCTGAAACAGAAGGGTTCGGTTACGCCGCTCGAACGCTGAACATTTCGTCTCAAGATTCTTTCCACTACACATTTTTTCTTCACCGAGGTCACCCCATGGAGTTCTTTACTACCGTCCTTAGCTTCTTCCAGAAAGGCGGCTTCTTCATGTATCCGATTGCGCTCGTGGGCGTTCTGACGCTGGCCATCGCGATCGAGCGCTGGCGCTTTTTCAGCCGCCTGGAGCGCGAGAACGGTCGCCTGTGGAAGGAAGTCGGCCCGCTGCTCGCCAGCGGCGACTTCGCCGCTGTCGGCCGCCTCACCGCGGACTCCGAGACTGCCATCGGTCGCATCCTCGGCAATGGTATAGCTCAGGCCCGCACCGACAAGCGACGCAGCGAGATCGAGATCGCGACCGAAGAAGGCCTGATGGAAGTCCTGCCGGCGATCGAGAAGCGTACGCATTACCTCGGCACGTTCTCGAACGCCTCCGTGCTGTTCGGCCTGCTCGGCACGGTACTCGGTCTGATCAGCGCATTCGCCGCGCTCGGCGCCGCTGACCCAGCTGAGAAAGCCGACCTGCTTTCGGCCGCCATCTCGGAAGCCATGAACTGCACGGCCTTCGGCCTGATGGTCGCGATCCCGGCCCTGCTGCTGCACTCGTATCTGCAGAGCCGCACGACGGAAATGATCGACAAGCTCGAAGCGGTCTGCTCGAAGTTTGTCAGCGCGGTATGCAACCGCAGCTAATCGCCGGAATCACGATCCATGAGTTCCTCCCGCCGATCCCGGCGACTCCAGCGTCATGCCAGGATGCGTGGAAAAACCACGCATCTGAACATCGTCTCGCTGATTGACGTGTTTGCGGTGCTGGTGTTCTTCCTCCTCGTCAGCTCGTCGATATCGGCTGCGCGCCTCAACATCATCAGCCTGAACCTGCCATCGCCGGATCAGACGGCGCCGCCGCCGGAGCAGGACAAGGTCCCGCTGCAGCTGACGATCACGATGCGCAGTTCCGGCATCACCGTGTCCGACAGCCGCGGCGTGCTCAAGCGCATCGCGAACACGACGTCGGGCTACGACATCGACGCACTTTCCGAACTGCTGGTGCAGGTCAAGCGCACCGCTCCCGAAGAGAAGAGCGTCACGCTGCTGTTCGAACCGGAAATTCCCTACGACAACGTGATCCAGGTGATGGATGCGACGCGCCTCGCACCGCTGGCACTGGCTGGAGACATGCAGCGCGAGTTGTTCCCGCAGATCTCGATCGGTGATGCTGCAGTGCTTGCCGGAGCCGCGCCATGATGGGCGGTAACCGCAGCGACCGTCGCAAACTGCGCGAGCAGCGTCGCGAGCGACATGTCGAGATCAACATCGTTTCGCTGATCGACATCTTCGCGATCCTGGTGTTCTATCTGCTGGTCAATGCCCTTGTCGTGCAGGTGTTGCCGAGCCCGCAGGCGCTCAAGCTGCCGGAGAGTGCCGCCGAAGAGGAGCCGCGCCAGACCGTTGTCGTGCTCGTGACCAAGGACGACATCCTCGTCGACCAGCGCCGCGTGATGCTGACGGTTGATGCGCTGAACTCGACGACACCGTCGCTGGCCGCGCTCAAGACCGATCTACAGCTGGTACCGCTGATGCAGATCGAAGGTCAGGCCGGGCAGCTGACGCGTGGCGAGATCAATATCATGGCGGACAAGGCGATTCCGTATCACCTGCTGAAGAAGATCATCGCCACCTGCACCGAAGCGCGTTTTGCGAGCATCTCGCTGGCCGTGATCCAGAAGGAATCACGGACTGGTTCGGGAGGCCCGCCTTGAGCGCGCTCATTGTTGGGCTCGACGGCTGGGAACTAGGCGAGAACGCGGACCGTCGCTTCCGCCGTACCGTGTTGTCGCTGCTGATTCCGTTTCTGATCCTGGCGATCATCATTCCCTTGCTCAAGCTGCAGGGCTTGCAGCGCGGCGGCGGCGACACGCTCGAACAGCGCGTTGTCAGCCTGGTGCCGGAAGCTGCTCCTGCAGAGCAGGTTGAAGAACCTGCTCCTGCGGAAGAGGAGGAGCCCGAGCCGGAAAAGCCCAAACCGGTTGAATCGCCGAAGCCGCAGGAAAAACCGCGCGAGGTCGTGATACAGCCGCCGGTGCCCACTGAAGTCGAACGCACGGAAGCCGCACGCAAGGTCGCCCAGCGTGCCGGCGTCATGGCGATGGCCGATCAGCTCGCTGCGCTGCGTGATCCGTCGATGCAGGGCTTCGATGCCTCGCGGCCGTTGACCACCGGCATCGTCACTGCGCAGGCTGGTACCGGTGCATCGGGTGGCTCTTCAGAAGCGATTGCGCAATCGGCTGCGTCTTCGTCAGGCGGCATTGGCGATGTCGGCACCTCGGATACGCGTCGCTCGCAGGCCGGTGTCGGTCTGGGTCAGCGTCGCACGACGACCGTGGAAAGTCCGATCGGCGCCGGTCCGGACAAGACCCGTCCAGGGCAAGCGGGTGACAAGCTGCTGGCCGGGCGTACGCTGGAGGAGATCCAGCTGGTGTTCGATCGCAACAAGGGGGCGATCACGTCGATCTACAACCGCGCGGCGCGCGACAATCCGAACCTCGGTGCCGGCAAAATCGTGATCAGCCTGACGATCGCGCCGAACGGCTCGGTCACCGCCTGCTCGGTCGTGTCGAGCACGTTCAATGACCCCGACCTCGAACGCAAGATCGTCCAGCGTGTGATGCTGATGAACTTCGGCCCCAAGAACGTGCCGGCGTACACCTATCCGAACTACCCGATCAACTTCCTGCCTTCGTAGGAAGTCACCTCCCAGGGACGAAGGACTAGTCGCAGACCGAACGGGGTGAGCCTGCAAAGCTCACCCCGTTTATCATTGGGCTCCCCTCCAAGAACGAGCAGGACAGTCACATGGGTTTTCTATCCGGCAAGAAGGCGCTGATCACCGGCGTCGCCAGCGACCGCTCCATCGCCACCGGCATCGCCGAAGCCTTCAAGCGTGAAGGTGCAGAGCTGGCGTTCACCTACCAGGGCGAGCGTCTGAAGTCGCGCGTCGAGGAATTCGCCGCCAGCTGCGGCAGCAAGATCGTCCTGCCGCTGGATGTCGTCGAAGATGCGCAGATTGCCGAGGTCATGAGCGAGCTGCAGAAAGCCTGGGGCGGACTCGACGTGCTGATCCACTCGATCGGCTTCGCGCCGCGCGAGCAGCTGCAGGGGCGCTATCTCGATGCGGTCACGCGCGAGGGTTCCCGCATTGCCCACGACATTTCCAGCTATTCCTTCGCCGCACTGGGCAAGGCCGCCAAGCCGCTGATGCTCGGCCGCAAGGCCTCGCTGCTGACACTCACCTACCTGGGCGCAGTGCGTGCAGTGCCGATGTACAACGTCATGGGCCCGGCCAAGGCTTCGCTCGAAGCCAATGTGCGCTTCATGGCGGCGGATCTCGGCGAAGACGGCATCCGCGTCAACGGCATCTCCGCCGGCCCGATCAAGACCCTCGCCGCTGCCGGCATCACCGGCTTCCGCGGCATGCTGTCGAAAGCCGAAGCGGCATCGCCGCTGAAGCGCAATGTATCGATCGAGGAAGTCGGCAATGCCGCAGCTTTCCTGTCGTCCGATCTCGCATCCGGCATCACGGGCGAGATTCTGTACGTGGACGCGGGGTACAACATCATGGGCATGAGCGGCGAGTAAGCGCCGCTCGATGTCGGTGGGTCAGGTAGCCCCTAGCACCTTCTCGCCGTCCATCCTTGCAACGGTCACCGTCGCGACCGTATCGCCGAGCACGTTGACCGCCGTGCGACACATGTCGAGCACGCGGTCGACGGCAAGGATCAGGCCCACACCTTCGAGCGGCAGACCGACCGCGCTGAGGATCAGTGCAATCGCGACCAGGCTCGCCGAAGGAATACCAGCCACGCCGACCGAAGTCACGAGTGCCATCAGCACGATCGTGAACTGCGTGGCGAAGCTCAGATCGAGACCATAGGCCTGCGCGATGAACAGCGCGGCGGCACATTCGTAGAGCGCAGTGCCATCGGTGTTGACGTTGGCGCCAATCGGCAGCACGAAACCGGTCACGCGCTCCGATACGCCTGCCCGCTCGCGCAGGCAGCTCAGCGTTAGCGGCAGCGTTGCGGCTGAAGAACTGGTCGAAAACGCGGTCAGCAGGGCTGGTGTCACCGCACGAAAATGCGCTATCGGCGATACCCGGGCAATCAGCCTGAGCACCAGCGGCAGCGTCACCACTGCGTGAACCAGCAGACCGCAGATCACCGCGGCGAAGAACAGTGCAAGCGGCTTGACCGCCGCAGCGCCGGTTTTGGCGACGACGCCCGATACCAGTGCGAACACACCGATTGGCGCAAAGCGCATCACCAGATCGGCAATCTGCAACATTGCCTGGTAGACACCTTCCCAGAATTCGCGCTGCGACTTGCGCACTGTTTCCGGTAAACGCGTCAATGCCCAACTGAACAGCAATGCGAAGGTCACGAGGCCGAGCATGTCGCCTTCGGCCGCCGCATTGATTGGATTCGACGGAATCAGACGCTGCAGCACGGCGACGAGATCACCGCCGCTGCGCTCCTTGACGCCGGCAAGCACCTGCTCGGTATCCGCCGCCAGGCCAAGCAGCACCGCGGCTGGCTGGCCGTCGATGATGCCCGGCGAGAACAGATGGACCATTGCAAGTCCAACGAGGATCGCGAGCAGGCCAGTGCCCATGTAGAACGCGAGTGTCCAGCGTCCCAATCGCCCCAGGGTGCGTCCATCGCCGGCACCGGCGAGTCCGCAGATGATTGCGGCCACGATCAAGGGCACGATCAGCATGCGCAGCGCATTGAGGAACATCGTGCCGACGAAGCTGACGCTGTCGACGAACCATGCGACGTTACCGAACCACTGTCCCGCGACGGCTGCCGCGACCAGCGCTATGACAATTTGCCAGTGCAATTTCATACGCGTCGTTTTTTCTTTCAGAAACAAAAAACCGTTCGGGTTCGATTGAACCACGAACGGCTTCGTTACTGCCAATGACCGATCCGCAGACCGGCCATCGTGTGCGGCTTAACCTTCCGGCGAGACCGGTGCCGCGTCTTCATCCGGCAGCATCAGCTCGATGCCGACTTCGCCCTCGATCTGCTTCATGTAGGCGTTGAACTCGGCACCGGCGGCAAGCTGCTTGAGCCGGTTACGCTGCGCTTCGACGAGCGTGCTCGGCAGTTCCGGCGACTCAACCGCGCCGAGCGCGATCACAGCCCGGCCACCGTCATCAAGCTCGGTCTCGCCGTAGGTCACCTTGCCTTCGGCTGGACGCGAGAGCTTGAATGCGGCGCTCAGCACCTTGCCGACAACACTCTTGTCGTCACGGCGGATCGCCCCCGGATTGCGCAACTCGCCACCCTTGGCGCTGACAATCTCCTGGAAGTCGGTACCTTCGCGCACTGCGTTGAGCACTTCCGTCGCTTCCTGTGCAATCAGCTTGCGTGCGGCCTCATCGACCAGCGCGCTGCGCACAACATCCTTCACTTCGTCCAGCGCCTTCTGGCGCGGCGCTTCGTATTCGGCCTTGCGGATGACGGCAATGCGATTGTCGCCGATCGCCAGCGGCTTGCTGTTCTCACCATCCTTGAGCACTTCGGTTGAGAACGCTTCGGCGACAACGGCCGGATTGGCGGCGATACCGGTGCCCTGGCCACCACGGACGAACCAATCGGTGGTTTCGACCTTGAGCTGCAGCGCTTCCGCAACCGGTTCCAGCGACGCGGTGTTCTCGAAGGCCAGCTGTTCGAGCTGGTCGGACTTTTCCTGGAAGCGGGTCTGGCGTTCGCGGTTCTGGAACAGCGTGGTCAGTTCCTGCCTGACCTCCGGCTCTTCAAGCGCACGCACGGTCGAAGCCTTCAGCGCATCGAGCTTGATGATGTGCCAGCCGAACTCGGACTCAACCGGTTCGCTGATCTGCTTTTCCTTCAGACCGAACAGCGAGTCTTCAAAGGTTTTGACCATCTGGCCGCGACGCACCCAACCAAGATCGCCACCCGTGCCCTTGGAACCCGGATCGTCCGAGTTCTCGGTCGCGAGCTTGGCGAAATCACCGCCAGCCGCGAGCTGCTTGGCTATGCCTTCCACCTTGGTCTTCGCGGCATCCTTGTCGGCACCAAAGCTGATCAGGATGTGGCTGGCCTTGCGCTCTTCCTGGGTCGTGAAGCGACCGGCCTTCTCGGCTTCGTAGAGCACCTTGAGGACATCATCGGCCGGTGCTGCGGCTTCCGGCAGGCTGTCGAGCGCAAGCTCGACATAGGCCAGCTTGATGCGCTCCGGCGCCATGTACTGGGCCTTGGTTTCGTCGTAGCGGGTCTGGACCTGTTCGTCGGTGACCGTGACGCGATCCCGGAAGCGTGCCACCTCAAACATCGCGTACTGCAGCGTGCGCGTCTCGTTCATCAGGCGCACCATCTGCTGCACTTCGACATCCGCGGAGAACGCGGTGTCGACGATCGCGCTGCGCATCTGGTTCATCTCGACGCTGTCGCGCAGCTGCGACTCGTAGCGATCCGGCGTCAGGCCCACGCGGTCCAGCGCTTCGCGATAGGCCTCGGTATTGAACTTGCCATCACGCTGGAAGGCCTGCTCGGCCGAGATGGTCTTGAACAGCGTGGCGTCGTCGGCAACGTACCCTTCGGCTTCAGTGTACTGACGCAGCATGGTTTCCTGCGTCATGTCGTTCAGGACCGAGGTGCGCAGGCGCTTCTGGTCGAACATGTCGGCGCGGAAGTTCTCCCCCATCAGCTGCACCAGCTGCTGGTAGCGCTGATCGAACTGGCGCCGGAACTGCGAATCGTGAATCTTCTGGTCGCCCACCTTGGCGACGACCGGATCACCGCCACTGCCCTGGAAGCTGTCGATACCGAAGAAGGCGAACGGAATCACCAGCAACGCCACGATGAAACCTGCGACGAGGCCCGAAGTACGGTCACGAATCTGCTGAAGCATGTTTCCTTGTCCTCTTTTTCGAGTACACAAGCGACAAAGCCCGGAAAATCCCGGGCCTTGTATGTCACAGATTTATGGTGGGCTGCCCCCGACTCGAACGGGGAACCTACTGATTAAGAGTCGCGCAATGTGGGTAAACCACATTGAGATAATTCTAGACAGATCACCAACTTAGGCATATTGCCACCCCGACCAGTCCGGCGGTCAGGAGGTTGGCAGGTTGCTAGTTAGATGCTGGACATGCCCGACGGCGCTACCCCAACCAACCAGCAGGACCAGTGCCATGCCGTCAGTAAAGATATCACAGACCTCCATTTCCTCTCTACAACCCCTGACAGGGAAAGACACCATTTATTGGGATACCGACCTCCAAGGATTCGGGGTCAAAG
>JALYJV010000389.1 GCA_030775105.1 Pseudomonadota bacterium
GGCCACCGCTGCGCAGGCCGCCGAACCGCCAGTGCCGCAGAACAGCGACACCAGAGCCTGGCTCGATCTGCAGATCAGCGGCAGCGCCGCCGCGCAGGACGAGCGTCCGATGCCGGGCGAGATCGCCGACAAGGTCTACCAGCGCTATGTCGACAGCTATGCCCAGCCGATTCCGGACACCCTGAAGCGCGACAACTTTGTAAGTTCCGGCAGCGACGGCGGCTAGGCATGAGCTTTCGCAGCCGCCGGGCGAAGCAAGGCGGTGCGGTCAGCGTTTTTGCTGCGATCGCCGTCGGTGCGGCGTTGTCGGCACTGGCGCTGGCGATCGATGTCGGCCGGCTTTACGCCGCGCAGCGCGATCTGCAGCGCATCACCGATCTTGCCGCTCTGGATGCCGCGCGCGTCGCCGGCGGTTGTCTGGGCGTGCCCGCTGATCCGGCGACAGCGGCTTACAACGAGGTGCTGTCGAGCATCACGCGCAACAGCAAGCGCAGCACTGGTGTTGCAGCGGATCAGGTCGAGATCGGCAGCGAGGCCGTCGCAGACGGTGGCTTGCGCGTGTTCCAGCCGTCGCTGAGCTCAGCGCGCAACGCAGTACGCGTGAGCCTGCGGCGTCCGGCGCCGACACGCCTGTTGCCACTGATGCCGACACCGGCAGCACTGCGTGCCGTGGCTGCTGCGCAGTCGCGGCCCAGTGCCAGCGTTCATGTCGGCAGCACCCTGGTGTCGACCAACCCGACGGGACTCAATCGTTACCTGAGCCAGATTCTCAGTGGCCGCGCGGACGCGTTGAACATCGATGCCTTCGGCTACAACAGCCTCGCCGATGCCGCGGTGCCGCTGGATCAGGTGTTTCCGCCGGACGAAACTGGCGATGGCACGCGGCCGGACGAGGTACCTGTTGCGGGAATGTTCCGCAACATTGCCGAGGCATTGTTCGATCTGGGCAACTCGACTGCGGGCAATGTCGCGCGTCAACTCGCTGACGCGACCAACAACCAGATCCGGATCAACCCCGAAGACATTCTTTCCATCGGCGAGGATGTGACCGGCGATGCGCCGCAGATCAACGTTGCGCAGTTGACGTTGCTGGCAACGCAGGCCGCGTCAGAATCAGCGGCCATCGAGCTGCTGTATCGCCTGCCGCCACCATTTGGCGACACCGTGCCGGAAGTCAGAATCATCGATCCTGGCGAGATCGCCGAACTTACCCCGCAGGAAACAGCCGGTCCCGACAGCTTTGCGTCCAACTCGCAGGCACTGATCAATGCCGATGTGCGTTTCCGCTCCGACCTTCTGAATACGGAGATCCGCCTGCCGGTCTGGCTGCAGCTGGCGCAAGCGACAGCGGTGGTAACGGATATCGAATGCGCGCGTAGCGGGCAGCCCGAGGACATCGTCACGGTGGACGCGCGCTCCAGCGCCGCGCGCATCGGCATCGGCGTGTTTCCGGACATCAATGCGCCGTCGCCGCAGGCCGAGCCGGCAGTCCTGGTCGACAGTACCATCGGTGCCGGACTGCTCGGCATTCCGGCACCTGTGCGGGTCCGGGTCATGGCCGCGGCGATCGCCGATATTCCGAGCGGACGTTCCGAACTGGTCATTCCCGGCCCTTTTCCATCGGATCCGCAACCCATCGGCGGTTCCGATAGACGCCCGCTCAGCAGCGCGGTGAATCAGCTCGCACGCGATCTGCAGTTCAGCATCGAGATCGAACCGCTGGGCGCGAGCGGCGAACCCCTGGCGGGTCTGCTCAATCCGGTGCTTGCTGCGGCGATCAACCTTGCTCGGGCGCCGCTCGAGCAGGCCCTGCGCACCAGCATCGCCGAGGCGCTGGCCGGCACCATCGATCCGCTGCTCATGGAAGTTCTGGGGAGCGCGGGGCTGAGCGTCGGTACCGCAGACGTACAGGTCATGGATGTGGTGGGACGCGAGCCTCAGCTCTTCATTCGCTGAGTGCTCTCACGCGTGTCATCCGGGCACTGCCCGTGTCACGATCACGCCATGAGCGCGGGTAGGCGCTGAGTCGTTCTGGAGAGGAGTGCGTCGTGCGCCGAGCTGGGCGTGTGGACAGGGGCCTGGGCGTTACCGTGCTGTCAGTCGCCTGTCTGGGCGTGCTGATCGGCCTGGCGGCGCTGTGCGGCTGGCAGGCGCGTGTCCTGCAGCTGCGGCTCGATCACCACTATGTCGCGGGCGCGGTTTCTGCAGCGCTTGCGCCGGCGATGCGCGCTTCTCGGGGCCGGATCCAGCTGGGATCGGCGGTCGAGGCGCTGATGCAGCGTCGGGATCTCGCGCTCAAGGCCATCTGGGTACGTGACGTTGATGATGTCGTCCTGGCCAGTGCTGGCCGCCTCGAAGCCTGGCGCGTGCCGCTGCTTCCGCGCGAATGGCAGGACCGTGCACGCGACGTTCTCTACGGCGTGATCGGCAGTCGCGGCCAGCACCGTGTGTTCTCTGCGGATCGTCGGGTGCTCGGTACCCTCGAGTACGTGATCGATCTGGGCGATGTCGAAGGGATCCGCGTGCAGGCGGTGACGGCCTTGCGCTTCGCCGGCTGGATTGCCGGTGGGCTGGCGCTGCCGGTACTGCTGATGCTCGTGATCAGCATCCGCCGCGAGTTGCGCAAGCAACCGCAATGGACCCAACGCGCGCAACCATCGGCCGGCAACCTCGGACTCGATTTCGGCTCGGCGGATCGCGTCGAGTTCCGCAACCGCGCGGCCAACACGATGGATGTCCTCAAGTACGGCATCGTCGTTGCGGATCGCGGCGGTTGTATCCGCTTGCTCAACCAGACCGCCGCTCACCTGACCGGCTGGAGCGCAGAAGATGCGAGCGGTCGTTTGCTACGCTCGGTGATCCACATTGTCGATGCCGACGGCATGCCGCAGAACAGCGCGCTCGATACACTCAACGAGAGTTCGCGTCCGGAGCCGACCCAGGCGACCTACCTCAGACAGCGTTCCGGGGGCGTGTTGCCGGTGGAGCTGACCGTCAACCTGTATCGCGGGCGCGAAGGTGCGATCGATACCATCACCCTGCTGTTCCGCGACACCAGCATCTATCAGCGCGAGCTGCAGCAGACCCAGCGCCAGGCGCGTCTGGCGCAGGCGGTGGTCGATCATCTCGACGAAGGCCTGCTGACCACCGACATGGCCGGCGTTGTGCGCTCGGCCAACGCGCGTGCGGAACGCATGTTCGGCTACTCGCGCGACGAGCTGAACGGTTTCACCGTCAGCAAGCTGATGCCGGTGCCGTTTCTCAATGTGCCTGCCGTGCGCATTGTCGATTTCGTCGGCGGGGCGACGTCGGCCGCGTTGCCCAAGGTTGTCGGCTGGCGCAAGGACGCCACAACCTTCCCGGTCGAGCTGCAGGTGCAGACCATGCGCGCCGAAGGTGCGCAGCTGCTGGTCGTGATCATCCGCGACATCAGCGAGCGCCTGCGCGGTGAGAATCTTGCCAATCGCCTTGGACGTCTGCTCGACGGTGCAAAGGAAGAGGTCTATATCTTCGATGCGCAGACCTTGCGCTTCCTCGAAGTCAATCGCGGTGCGACCGACAACCTCGGATATCGCGCCGACTTGCTCGCACGCATGGGGCCACTGGATATCAGCGAGGAACTGGACAAGGAAACGCTCGACAACTATCTCTCCAGCCTGCGCGGAGGCGAGCGTGAGCATCTGGTCTACCGCTGCCGGCACCGTCGCGCCGATGAGAGCAGCTATCCGGTCGAAGTCCGTCTCAACTACTCGCCGGACGAAGAGCCGCCGGTGTTCATGGCGATCGCGACCGACATCACCGACCGCCTCGCTGCGGAGATCAAGCTCAACCAGATGGCACTGTTCGATGCACTGACCGGCCTGCCGAACCGCGTGATGCTGTTCGAACGCATGCATGTGACGGTGGCTGATGCGCGCCGCGCCGGCCGCATGCTCGGTGTGTTCTTCGTCGATCTGGATCGTTTCAAGCTCGTCAACGACCAATACGGGCATGACGTCGGCGACCAGGTTCTGCGCATTGCCGCAGATCGCCTGCGCTCGGTGGTGCGCCCCATCGATACCGTTGCGCGCCTGTCCGGCGATGAGTTCGTTGTCCTCGTGTCCGATCTGGAAACCCCTGCGCGCGCCGAACAGATTGCCCAGCAGATACTCGAACGCTTCGCGCAGCCGATGGATCTTGGGGGGCCGTCAATCACGGTCACGCCCAGCATCGGTTATACGCTCAGCCCACTCGATGACAGCGACGTCGACGGCCTGCTGCGCCACGCCGATACGGCCATGTATCTGGCCAAGCAACGCGGACGCGGCTGTTACGAAGCGTTCTCCAGCGGCGACGATTCTCTGGGCCAGCGCGAGCTGCGGCTGGAGCGCGAGATTCACGCCGCGGTGGCGCTGAACCAGTTCCAGCTGACGGTGACTCCGGCCGTCGATGCCAATGGCAGTACGCCAGTCGTGCTTGGCAACGTCAGCTGGGACCACCCGCAATACGGCACGGTCGATCAGCAGCAGATCATGCAGGCGGCGTCGCGGGCGGGTCTGCGCGCCGATGTCGAGCTGTGGCTGCTGTGCCGTGCCTGCGAGCAGCTCTGTGCGGCGGCCGAACGTGGTGAGCAGCCGCCCGAGATCATCATTCCGATTTCCGGCTGGCAATTTCGCGATCACGAGTTTGCACGCCACCTCGCCGACCTGTTGCAGCGCTATCGCGTGCCGGTCAACAGCCTCGTGTTGAGCCTGTCACCCGATGGCCTGGTCGAATTCCACGATCGTCACGGTGGTGTCCAGGATCTGCTCGATCGCGGCCTGCGGTTTGCGCTGCGCGGGTTCAACGCCTGGCCGGCGAGCGTGCCCGAAGCGGCGACGCTCGCATACGTCGTTCTTGAAGCTGCGCAGTGGAACAAACCGGATGTGCTCGCGTCGATTCGCACTGCCGCGCCCGATCATGCTGTCTTCATCGCAGCCGACGTCAATGACGCTGCGCAGCTCAAGGCCTGTCGCAAGGCCGGAATCGAGTTGATGACGGGCTCTGTGTTCGAGCAGCCTACGCCCGGATCGCAGACGTAATCAGATACTCGCGGCCCCAGCGAACCTTGCCGTCCGCCGCGCGATAGCCATCGAGATACGCCAGCATCTCGCTGCGGAACGCGGCCAATGCATCGCCCTGGAGACTGGCGACGGCGCGCACAGTCGGCCCGTAGCGGGTCGAGAACAGTTCCCAGATGTCTTCAGGTGAATCGCCGAACTGCGGGCAGTCGCCGCGGGTGAACGTGATGTCACGAAACGAGCTGCCGAGCAGCTGGCGTACTTTCTCTTCGTCGCCCCAGTTGAACGGACTCGCGACGCCCGCCGGCGGTGGAACATGCTTGTTGGTGATGCGGAACCAGCCGCCCAGCCCGCCTTCCGGAGTCCACGCCAGAAACACCGCGCGTCCTGCGGGCTTGGTCACGCGCGCGAGCTCGGTAGCAACCTTCGCCTGATCCGGCGCGAACATGTGGCCGCAGGTCGAGAGAACGACATCGAAGCGCGCATCGGTAAACGGCAGGGCTTCGGCATCGCCTTCCTGGAAATCGATATCGCTGAAGCCGGCTTTGCTGGCCTTGGTGCGGGCGACGGCAAGCAGTTCCGGCGTCAGGTCCACGCCGGTGACTTCGGCACCGCGTTCGCGCGCAGCAATCGCCGTGATGCCGGTGCCGGTTGCCAGGTCCAGGACTTTTTCTCCAGGCCGAATCCGCGCAACGCGCAGGGTCTGATCGGTCGAGATCGTCAGGCCTTCGGAGACGCGATCGTAATCGCCCAGCGCCCACATCGCGCGCTGCTTCTTCTTGAGTTCAGTGAAGTCCGTCATGATCCCACCTCGTGATCAACGAAGAGCGTCGGCGTCGGGCTCGCATCGATCCTACTCGCTAATATGGTTGAGGCGATTGCCGCCTGACCAACGGTTGATGGCCAGTCGCAGCGCTGCGGCTTACTGTCCGGAAGGCGGGCTGCGCATGAGTCGTGTGGCCGCAGCGCGCAGCAGGATTCGCGAATAAAGCTGGTGAAATCCGAGCAGGGCACGGAACGCGTAACCCATCGAGGCCTTGCCGGTGCGGCGATTGATCACCGGCACTACGGCAGAGCCAAAGCAGAGCCGGGTCGTCTGCTGACTGGCGTCGATCGTACTCATCAACCACGAGCGCGTGCGGCCTGTGAAATCGCTGAGCAGCAGCTGGTCCGGAGCGCGCGCCTCGACGCTCCATGCGGCATAGCTGTCCAGCGTCCCGGCTGCAAGCTCACCGGCCTGCCAATCAGTTGACGGGCGCGAGACGAACCATGCCAGCAGCGTTCTCTCGATCCTGAACACGCCGCTGGTGTAGAACGCCCGCACATACTCGGCCTGCGACACCGGCTGCGCTACATCGATGAAGTAGCAATCCGCATAGGCGCCGCCGAGCAGGTACTTGCGCAGCAGTGCGTTCCCGGGCAGCTCGCAGGTCCGTATGTTGCTCATGTGAAGGTACGAAGCAGCCCGTACATCAGGCCACACAGAGCCACAATGCCAACGCCAACAATCACGTAAGCGCCGCGAACGATGCCGGCGATCGTCTTCTTGATGGCTGCACGATCATTGATCCTCGGAAAGTCCGACGCAGGCACCGGCACGCCCAGGAAGTCGCACAGCGGCGCCCAGCCCTGGTCCGCCGAAAAGACCAGCAGCCGGTCTGCGGGAACGGCCGTCTTCACGTCGGCGATATGCTGGTGATAGTGCGCGATCGCCTGCTGGCGATCGGTCATCGTTCCCTTGTGCGAGCGTTGCCAGATCAGCTTGCGGCACATCTCGCCCATTTTCCTGCCGAAGGGCGTCGTCAGCTCAAGCACCTTGAACTGCCACAGGGTTTCGGTGAAGTAGATGGTATCGATGGTGCTGTCGTACCACTCTTCAGCGCCGCGCGGATGCACGGTGAGAACGACCTTGGCATCCGGATACGCCGTCATCAGTTCGCGCCAGACACAGCAGGCCGGGTTGTCGACCGCAGCGGTGTAGTTCGAGAAGACCTGCTCCCAGTCGAACTGCGTACCCGGCGTAGCATTGGCGACGCCGCGCCAGAAATCGAGATGGGCTTTGTTCTGCGGATTCTCGATCACCTCCATCATGTGGTAGCACCGTAGTCCGAGCTGATTGAGTGCGGCGTAGACCGACATCGTCCCCGTACGTCCGAAGCCTGCACCGATCACCTTCAAAGCCATCGTGATTGTCCCCGTTTGTTGTCGCTAGAGCATCTGTTTTGGTTCAGCTATTGCTAGTTCGCATCGAGTGCCGCGCGCCCAGCGTGCGGTGTATCGAGATGCCACCACTGCGGCGCAGGCGTCTCGATACACCGTGCCTTCGGCACGGCACTCGACACGAACGGAAATGTACACATACCAACCAGAAATGCTCTACGAAGTCCTGCCTTCGAGATGACCTTTGCCCGGCACGAAATTGGCTTCGATGCGGATGCCGTCCGGATCCTCGAACAGGACTGAGTAGTAGCCCGGCGCCCAATCGCCGTCCTGCGGTGCGCGGATGATTTTCGCCGACAGTTCCAGCGCCGTCTGATGGATTGCGTCGACGTCTTCACGACTGCGCGCGCGGAAACAGAAATGATGCAGACCGGCACGGAGCTGGCTGTAGGTCTGCGCGCGAAACTCCTCGGCGACCGGCGCGATCGCCACGCCGGTACGTCCGCCGATGCAATAAAAGTATTGCGGACTCTTGACCAGCGTGACCATCTCCAGCGAGTGCAGGAGTTTTTCGTAGAAGGGGATCGACCGGTCCATGTCAATGACCGTCAGCTGGATGTGCGCGATGCCGTTGATGCTTGCCATGGCCTTGTCCCCGGTGAACTCAAGGCAGCTTTGCGACGTTGCGCGCCAAGGCCTGCTTGGCGCCGCCCAGCTTCGGCGTGCCGTGGCCGGAAATCAGATTGTCGAAGTCCAGCGCCAGCACGCGCTCGAAGTCCGCGCGCATCGAGCCGCCGGGCGGCGTCGTCATCTTCATCCAGATCGGACCGATGACGCAGGGCGTGAAGAAGCCCATCGGATACATGACCGCGCGACCGAGCGGCGAGATCAGCGTGTCTTTCTCGTAGTGCTGAACGCTGTCGCAGGTGACGAGCAGGCGGTGCTGCGGCAGGCAGACCACGCACTCGGCGAGCTTGCCGCTACTGAAGGTCTCAACTTGCGCGCCAGGAATGGGGAAGGCGCCGCCACGCACGACCTGCCGGGTGATCGGCGGCTCGGCGTACTTCTGCGCGCCCGGCGCGGCCCAGAACTCGATGCCGAAGCGAGCTACGTAATAGGCATCGTCGCGGCCATGCAGGCTGCCCAGTCGCACTGCATGCCTGAACGGTGCAATCTCCAGCAGCGCGGCCTCGGCACTGTCGCTGAGTCGTACCGGGTTGAGCAGCACCCAACCCTCAGGCGTCAGCACCGCGACCATGTTGCGGCTGAAGCTGATCCTGAGTCTGAACGGGATCTGCATCTCGATCGAACTCGAAGCCAGCCACACGCCGGGAAAGCACTCGCGGACCGGCAGGTGGTAGAGCGCAGGCGGATGCGGGTTCGTCACTGCTGCTCGGCCGCGGCCAGCGGACTGCCCTTGTCGAAGATGATGCGCCAGGTCCCGGGCGCTTCGAGTCGCCAGATCGAGTTGTAACGGGCGATCAGCTTGCCATCCGGATCCCTGACCGGACCCGAGCTGAACGCGAGCGTGCCGGAGTCCAGCACTTCGACCTGATCCGGCTCCCAGGAGAACGGCGCTTTCGGCTCGACGAAGAAATCCTTCCAGGCGGCGACGACCTTGTCCTTGCCGCGATGCGGCGCGGCGCTGCCGAAGAAGATCGCCTCTTCAGACAGCAACGCAGCGAAGGCCTTGAGATCGCGGTCTGCCATCGACTTCGCGAACGCCCGTTCAACTGCAAAGACCTGTTGCTGTGCAGTGAGCGGCTCTGCCGCAGTGCTCACCGCTGAAAGCAGGCTGACCAATCCGGTGACGAGCGTCAGGAAAAAGCGCGGAAGATTCATGTGGATTGCCTCGCTCATTGCGGTGTACCGGCGGACGGCGGATCGTCAAGCTCGACCAGCAGCTTGCCGATGTTGTCGCCCTTGAACAGTTGATTCAGCGCCTCTGGCGCCTTGTCGAAGCCGCGGACCAGGGTCGTGCGATCCTTGATCAGGCCGCGCTTCATCCACCAGATCATCCGCAGCTGCGCGAGCGGCATGCGCGGTACGTAGTCGAGGATGATGAAGCCCTGCAGCTTCAGGCGCCGGAACAGGAAGTTGACGAAGTTGCGCGGGCCGAGATGGTCGCGGTTCTCGTTGTTGTACTGCGAAATGCCGCCGCACAGGATCACGCGGCCGAAGTTGTTCATCAGGTCCAGCACGGCTTCGCCGATCTCGCCGCCGACATTCTCGAAGTTGACGTCGACGCCTTTGGGGCAAGCGGCCGTGAGTTGCTCGCGCCAGTCGGCATCGCGACGGTTGATCGCGGCGTCGAAGCCCAGTTCGTTCGTCAGCCACTCGCATTTCTCGCGCGAGCCGGCAATGCCGACCACGCGGGCGCCGTAGATCTTCGCGATCTGGCCGGCGATGCTGCCGACCCCACCCGCAGCGGCCGAGATCACCACCGTTTCACCGCGCTTGGGCTTGCCGATGTCGAGCAGGCCGAAGTACGCCGTCATGCCGGTCACGCCGAGCACGCCCAGTGTCGAGGTCAGCGGCACCGGCAGGAACGAGGGCAGCGCTTGTGCGGGAATCTCATCCTTGTCGCTGATCAGCGCGTAGTCCTGCCAGCCGAGCATGCCGAACACCTTGCTGCCGACGCGGTACTTCGACGAGTTCGACGCCACGACTTCGCCGATGCCGCCGCCGCGCATGACATCGCCCAGCGGTACCGGCGGCAGATAGCTGTCGCCTTCGCCCATCCAGATGCGGTTGGTGGGGTCCAGCGAGAGATACAGCACGCGGACCAGCGCCTGTCCGGGGCCGGGCTTCGGTGCCGGCTCGACGACCTTTTCCAGCACCTTTGGGTCGTAGTCGCCCTGCGGGCGCTGGCGCAGCAGAAAGCGGCGGTTGAGCCTGGCAGCCTGAGTCATCACCGGTCCCCGATCAGATTCGACACCGGGCACTTTACATCGCGGCGACCGCGTCAGACAGGGACGGCTGGTGTGAGCCTAAAGCGTCAGGCTGTAGGCGTGGAACTTCGTGTCTCGAACCCAGCCCTGGGACGCATACAGCGCCTGCGCCGATTCATTGTCGACGGCGGTGGACAGGTACAAGCGAATCGCGCCGACCGCACGTCCATAGCCGGCTGCCGCGTCGAGCAAGCCAATGGCGATACCGGAACGCCGGGCATCGGTCGCTACATACAGATCGTTGAGCACGAACGTGCGCGCCGCCGAGACGGACGAGAAGCTCGGATAAAGCTGGGTGAAGCCGACCGCTGTACCATCGGACTTCAGTGCGATGAAGATGACGGACTGGTTGTGCTGAAAGCGTTCCAGCA
Organism: Pseudomonadota bacterium; assembly: GCA_030775105.1. Lineage (GTDB taxonomy): Bacteria > Pseudomonadota > Gammaproteobacteria > Nevskiales > Nevskiaceae > Solimonas. The sequence goes on from JALYJV010000389.1 coordinate 10,522, forward strand.
GGAACGCACGGGCGAGCGCGACATCGCTGGGTTTGCCATAGAACACCCGGTAGGCATCGAAGAGCGACGCCAGCAACTCGATGTCGGCGACGCTGGCCTGACGGACCTGCATGTTCGCGGATGACCTCATGCTGCGGCTTCGAGCCGTTTCTTCAGATTGGACAGAGCGACGAGCGATATCGCCGCCATGCGCCGCCGCAGCAGCGGCAGCGGCAGCATCAGTCGATTGAGCCCGGTCACGCCATAGGTCAGCGTTCGCGTGAACTGCGTGCCCGATGGCGTCGGCTTGAACTCGTACTGAATCTGCAGCCAGCCGTCCTTCATCTTGCCCTCGACTTTCCAGAGCGTGCCGGGCTCCGCAGCCAGAACCTTGTAACGCGTGGCTCGCTTCAGGCGCAAAGGTAAAGGCGCCAGCGGTTGAATCTCGATGACTTCATCAAACCCGTCGCCGACCTGCAGCGCGCTAACCGCTGCGTGCGCAGACTTCGAGTTGGGGTGCCACTCGTGCCACAGCCAGGGCTGTGTGACGTAGGCGTAGAGCTGCTCCGGGGTGCAGCGGATCTCGATGATGTTACGTGCTGATTCACTCATGGTGAGAGGGTGTGCCCGGACCGTTCGCAAAATCCGTGGTATTCATCGTTTGCTGTACAAGCCATCAAAGGCCACGGCCCACGAGCCCTTCTCATCTGTGCTTTCCCACAACTGCCGGACCGTGCCATCCGGATTGGGTGTCCATGTGATCCTGTGTTTCGTGGGCTGCGCATCACCAGCGGTTTGTCCTTCGAGGACCATGCTCTTTCCATTGAACGAGCCTTCGAGAATCAGTAGAAGCCCTGAGTTGTCCACCCACGTCTGGTGCCACAGCTTGCGCGAAGCGTCATAGATGTTCAGGCTCTCCCCGCGATAACCTCGGCCAGTGGTGTAGCGCTCATGCATCACGCACCCGCCGTACTCGGACTCGATCCGGTTGATCCCGGCAATGCCGCCATCCGGCTTCCTGACTTGCCAGTTGCCCAGCCAGAAATCGAACTGGCGATGCTCTGAACTGCTGCAGGGCCCCGCCGGGGGACTCTGCGACGCGGCGGGCATCGACAGAAGAATCGAGAGGATTGGAAGTACGAAACGCATAATGGGAGCTCCACGTTCTGTTTCAGCGCCCGGCAAAGGCGTGGACGTCGGCCTCTCTGAAGTATGGAACGACGGGCTCAGCGGCATCGATGACGGCTACCCATCTCCCGATCTCTCACCTTCAGCGTCGCTGTGGGCAAGCACTACTGTCCCGGAAGCGGCAGGCATTCCATGATTTCCACCGAGTCGCCCGGGAAGATCGTGAAGTGTGGGTGATTCTCGAACAGCTTTGCGGCAGCTTCGTGCGACTCGGCCTGGACGATTACGTAACCCGTCATGCTGTTCCTGATATCCGCGAGTCCCTGTGTCGACGCGCGCTTCGTCTTTCCCAGAGGACTTCCGTGATCGATGATGCCTGCCGCATTGGTCATGCCCCATTCCATCCAGGCCTTGACGCCGGAACCCTCCAGCTCCTTGCGCTTTTTCTCGTCCATCTTTCCCCACTGCGCCTTCTCGATCGCGGTTGCCGTACCGATGTAGATGGCGAGGAATCTCTTCATGGGCTTCCGTCCTTCTCTGGCTCAAGATCTGGCTGCAGGCCACGAGAGCCGCTGCTGGCGCTCTCGCCATGCGGGAACTTCTGATTCACGCCCAGCCGAGGCAGGAACATTGTTCATTTGTCGCCACTCATGCACACCGCAAGCACATCGCTTTTCGCCCGGGTCAGCACGTTCTGCTCGGTGTGATTGAACAGTGCGGACAACCCATGTCGAGGATGATGGCCGACAACGATGAGATCGGCGCCGAGATCCGCGGCGGCTCTGTGGATCTCGCTGGCGACGCTGCCGCTGGCGACGCGCAGCGTGGCCTGTCCGAGCTGGTGGCGCGTGCAGAGCTCGTTCAGGCGGGTTTCGGCCTGCTGCTGGAGTTGTACGGAGAGATCCGGCGGCGCGGCCATGATGGCTTCGCCGGTTTCAAGCGGGATGTATTCGACGACGTGGACAATCGACAGCCGCGCATTGAATGCGGCGGCGAGATGCTTGGCGCGCAGGGCAACGCCTTCACCGTGTTCGTCGAGGGCGATGGCAGCAAGCAGGTGCGTATAGGTGGCCATGATGGGGCTCCGTGATCGTCTGCGGAGTGCCAGTGTCCCGCCAAAGCGGGATCAAAAGCCAGCGTCTACCTTGCTCCCGCCTGACTTCAGCCGGGAGACGACTCCTTGAGCACTGCCGTCAGCCGCGCGTAGTCCCGCGCATGCACGGTTTCGGCGCGGGCCCTTGGATCGATGCCGGCGCGTTCCATCTGTGCGCCGTCCGCAACGCCCTTCAGTGCGTTGGACAGGGTCTTGCGGCGCTGCGAGAACGCCTTGGTGACGACCTGATCGAACAGCTTGAGATCGACGATCTCGAAATCCGGCTGACGCGGCACGAGGCGCACGACGGCGGAATCCACTTTAGGTGCCGGCGTGAACGAGCCGGGGCCGACGTGGAACAGATAACTCACTTCGCAGCGCGCGGCGAGAGCGACGGACAGGCGGCCATAGGCATCGTCATCCGGGCCGGCGCACATGCGGTCGACGACTTCCTTCTGCAGCATGAAGTGCATGTCGCGCACGGCATCGGACTGTTCGAGCAGATGGAACAGCAGCGGCGTGGAGATGTTGTACGGCAAGTTGCCGACGAGACGCAGCTTGGTGCCGGCGGGTGCGAGCGTGCGGTAGTCGAGGCGCAGGGCGTCGGCTTCGATGATGTTCAGCTGTGCATCTGGGCCGCAACGCTGGCGCAGCAGCGGAATCACGTCCCGATCGATCTCGATGACGGTGAGCTTGCCCATGCGGCCGAGCAGCGGGATCGTCAGCGCGCCGAGGCCGGGACCGATCTCGATCAGCGGATCGGTCGTCTGCGGATTGACCGCGCGCAGGATGCGCTCGATTACATTCTGGTCGTGCAGAAAATTCTGGCCGAAGCGCTTCTTGGCGATAGCGCCGTCGTCTTTCCTTGGCGGCGGTTTATGTTTCATGCGATGCGCGAGCGTGCCAGATGAGTTGCCAAAGCAAGTGCGGCGTGCAGGCTGCCGCTGTCGGCCTTGCCGCTGCCGGCGAGATCAAGTGCAGTGCCGTGATCAACCGAAGTGCGGATGATCGGCAGGCCGAGCGTGACGTTCACCGCCGAGCCGAAGCCGGCGTACTTGAGCACCGGCAGGCCCTGGTCGTGGAACATCGCAAGCACGGCGTCGGCGTGGTCGAGATATTTCGGCGTGAACAGCGTGTCCGCAGGCAGTGGGCCGGTCAGTTGCATGCCCTCGGCGCGCAGGCGTTCAAGCATCGGGATGATGACGTCGAGCTCTTCGCGGCCGAGATGCCCGGATTCACCGGCATGCGGATTGAGACCGCAGACCAGCACGCGCGGCGTGGCGATGCCGAAGTGCATGCGCAGATCATTGTCGAGGATGCGCAGCACCTGTTCGAGCAGAGGCGCGGTGATTGCATCGGCGACAGCGCGCAACGGCAGGTGCGTGGTCGCCAGCGCAACGCGTAGACCGCCACCGACAAGCATCATCACCGGCAGCGGCGCCCTGCAGAACTCGGCGAGAAATTCGGTGTGGCCGGAGAACGCGATGCCGGCGTCGTTGATGACGCTCTTCTGCACCGGCCCGGTGACCATGGCGTGCGCTTGTCCGCTGCGGCACAGACCGGCGGCTTCGCGCAGGGTTTCGAGCACGTAGGCTGCGTTGGCCGGGTTGAGTGTCCCTGGGACAGCAGGCACAGCGAGCTTCACCGGCGCTACACGCAAGGTGCCGACGGCTTGCGCCTGTGGCGCAGCAGCGGCATCGAACGGCAGCAGCTTGAGCGGCAGGTGCAGCTGCTGCGCGCGCTGCGCCAGTACGTCCGGATCACAGACTGCAACAAGCTCTGCATCGCTGGCGTGTTGCGCCAGCACACAGATCAGATCGGGGCCAATGCCGGCGGGTTCGCCCGGCGTGATTGCGATGCGCGGTCTGGCCGAATCAGCGCTCACGCATTGCTCGCAAAGAGTTTGGGCAGGTTTGCACAGTTACCACTCACTCCGTTCGCCTCGAGTGCCTTGCGCGCAGCGCAAGGTGTATCGAGAGGCCTTCACTGCGGCATCGGGGTCTCGCCAGAAACATTGGCGTGCCGCGCGGCACTCGACCCGAACGGGGGGCTGTGAAGGGCTTCCTTACGACTTGAGATTGGCCGCCGCGTCTTCAGCGACGCGGTATTCGACATAGGCTTCGTTGCGCAGGCGACGCAGCCAGGTTTCATATTCTTCGGCTGCCTTGCGGTTGCCGATCGCGGCGCGCGCGCGGGCGCGGCGTGATTCGTCGGTGGTGTCGCGGGTGCGGCGCTCGATCAGGCCGGCGACATGCCAGCCGAACTGGGTGCGGAACGGCGCGGAGAGTTCGCCCGCCTTGAGCTGGTCGATGCGCACCTGGAATTCCGGTGCAAATACGCCGGGCGGCTGGAAGCCGAGATCGCCGCCGCTGTTCTTTGAGCCGGGATCGTCCGAGAACTCCTTGGCGAGCTTGGCGAAGTCTTCGCCGGCCTGCAGCCGGTTGTAGAGGTCGCGTGCCTGCAGGCGGCTCTGGTCGTCGTTACGCACCGCGTTGATCTGCAGCAGGATGTGCCGCGCGTGCGATTCGGTGACCATCTTGCGTTCTTCACCGCCGCGGGTGCTGACGAGCTTGATGATGTGGAAGCCGCCGGCGGTGTCAATCACGCTGCTGACTTCGCCCGGTGCGAGCCTGGCCGCTTCCTTGGCGAACAGTTCCGGCAGGTCATCGGCACGACGCCAGTCGAGGTCACCGCCCTTGAGGGCCTGTTGACCATCGGAGTTGGCGATGGCGAGTTCGGCGAAGTCACTGCCCTCGGCGATCTGCTGGCGCAGACCGTCAGCCTTCGCGCGTGCGGCGTCGCGGGCCTGGGCATTGCTGCCTTCCGGTACGGAAATCAGGATGTGCGACATGCGGAATTCGGCGTTGGAGTCCGCACCCTGGGTCGACAGCAGCGCGTCGATGTCCTGGTCGGTGACGCTGACGCGGCTGTCGACTTCACGCGCACGCAGGCGCTGGATCGTGACGTCGTCGCGGATCTGTTCGCGCACGGCGAGGTAGTCGAGGCCGTCCTTGCGCACGGCGTCGGCGAACTCGGCCAGGTTCATGCTGTTCTGCTTGGCGATGGTGGTCAGCACTTCGTTGAGTTCGCGGTCATCGACGCGGATGCCGGCCTGCTGTGCGCGCTGGGTCTGAACGCGCGTGAGGATCAGGCGCTCGAGCACCTGGGCGCGAAGTGCGGCTTCCGGCGGTGCGGCGATGCCGCGCTCCTTGATCTGGCGGCGCGCATCGCCCATCGCCTGTTCGAGTTCGCTTTGCAGCAGCGCGCCATCGTTGACGACGACGAGGATGCGATCCAGCGCTTCGGCCGCCTGTGCGGCAACAGGCACCAGCAGCGTCGAGCAGGCGAGCAGCAGGGCGCTCAGGGGTTTGGTCATGACGGACGGGATCGAGTGGGCAAGCATCGGCTTCATGAGCGGGGTTCGTGTGCGGGTCTGGACGGTCGCCGGACGGCGAAGGGCGACTGGATGGCGGGATTATCGCGTATTGCGGCAAAGCCGGGGCTGTTTCGGGTCATTCGACCATGGAGTCGGGAAATAGGTTCGTCATGCCCGAGCCGATCCGCGCCAGGCCCTTGAGTTCCAGCTGCAGATAGACACCGGAATTGAAGTCGCCCCGGGTATCGGCCACGTAGCGCCGGTACGAGGTGCGCACGGCCCAGCAGCAGGTTTCGTATTCAAGGCTGGCGACGCTGTCGAGAGTATTGTCGTCGGCGATCGAGTAGCGCCAGCGGCCGAGCAAGCTCAGCCCGCCGTAGATCGGGGTCGAGACGATGACATCGGTCTGCTCGAGCAGGTCCTGACGGTAGCGGTAGGCCACTTCGATCCAGCGCCGGTCGCTGCGGTAGCGCAGGCCTGCGGCGGTACGGGTGAAATCCGAGCTCTTGGGGGACCACTGGGTGTCGACCAGCGCAGTCCAGTTATCGTAGATCTGCACGTTCATGCTGCCGATGAAGTCGGTGGCGCCGCGTGGCGGTGCGGCTTCGTCGGGCAGGCGCACTTCGGGCGCCTCAAAGCGGAACAGCTGACCGAAGCTGGCGCTAGCGCGGACGTTGCCGCTGTTGGCGTCGAGCTGACGCCCGGTCAGGGCGACCGCAAACTGGTTGGCGTCGGAGATGCGGTCTTCGCCGGAGAACCGGTTGCGCGAGAACAGCTGGGTGAAGTCGAAGTCCGGCTCACCGCTGTCGAACACCGGCAGCGAGTCCTGGTCTTCATACGGCACATAGAGGTAGTACAGCCGCGGTTCCAGGGTCTGCAGCGCGCCGGAAGGGTCGATGCGCTCGAAGCGCAGGCCGTACTCGGCGCTGAACTGCGGCAGCGAGCGGTCCTGGTTCGACGAGCTGTCGGCGGCGGTGTTGGTCAGTTCATACGTCGTGTAGCGGAAATCCAGCTGCGACTTGGCGAACCAGGCGACGCGGTCCTTCTCCCAACGCAGATAGGGGTGCATGTCGACGCGCTGGCCTTCGACGGAGTCGTCGCGGACGAAGTTGACGTACTCGGCATCCGCGCCGAGGCGCGTGTCCCACAGGCTGTTGCGGGTGATGGCATCAATGCGAACCTGCGGCAGGCGGCGGTAGGGGTCGTCAATCGGTGCGAGGTTGCTGGCGATGGTCTGGTAGTCCTGGAACAGCGCCTGCACGGTGTAGGCCGCGGGGGCGTTGTAAGTGAAGCGCGCGCTGCGTTCCAGATGGGTGATCGAACTCAGATCGACGCTGCCGCCCAGGTCCTCGAAATACTCGGGGTCGGAAACCTCGGCGTAATGCATGTCCACGCCCAGGCGCGGGTTGAACACACCGCGGTGGCTGAATTCGGTGAATGTGCGGCGCTCGTCGGTTTCGCGATCGTTGCCCAGATATTCGTAGCCGAGGCTGCCTTCGGCGCGGCGGAGCAGGTATTGCGTCTGCGTGTCGACCTGAACACCGCGATCCGACATGTAGCGCGGCGTGATCGTCGCGTCGTAGTTCGGCGCCAGGTTGATGTACAGCGGGATGCGGAAATCCCAGCCGGTCTTGTCTGTCTCGCCGATGGTCGGGAACAGCAGGCCGGTGCGGCGGCGATCATCGATCGGAAACTGGAACCAGGGTGCGTAGAGGACGGGCACGCCCATGAAGCGCAGCCGTGCATGCTTCGCGGTGCCGAGGCCTTCGTCGGTGTCGAGCTTGATCTCGCTGGCTTCGAGATACCAGGCGTCGGACTTCGGCGCGCAACTGGTGTAGCTCACGTGGTTGAGTTTGACCGTGGCATCGGGCTGCAGCGTGACCCGCTGCGAGCTGCCGCGCGCGGCGCGTTCGGTCAGGATGAAGTCGGTGTCATTGAACAGGCCGGACTCGGTATTGAGGTCGAACTCCGCCGATTTCGAGCGGATCAGCAGTTCCTCATTGCGAAAGTTGGAGTCAGCATTGATCGAGATCTTGCCGGCTTCCTTGTCGAAATCGAGCTGGTCGGCGGTGAATTCCTTGTCGCCGTAGCGCAGGCGCACCGAGCCGGCGAGGCTGGACAGGCCGCCGGACAGCAGGTCGGCACGATCCGCGTCGAGAATCAGGCGCGGGTCGGGCGAGAAATCCAGCTTCGGCAAGGGCTCGGTGAGCTGCACGCACGTGCCGACCTCGGCGAAGGCCGCGGGGCTGGCAAGCAGGCAGGCCGCCAAAAACGGCGGGATCAGTCGACGGACGGGCAACAGGAGATTTCCTTCGTTGGGCCGCAAGTATTGACGCTGGCAGGGTCGGGCGCAACGCAAGCGCTGGTGTAAGCTTCGCGCCGACTCGATTGCCCTATAGACCATCCGTTCCGTGACCCATAACGCACCCGAACTGGCTGCGCCCGACCTCGATGCCCGCGCCACCGCCGCCCGCCAGTGGAGCTTGCAGAATCTCGCGCTGGAATCTGCTGCTGACGTGGGCTTCGGCCCGGCTTCTGCCGATGCCAGTTTCCGCCGCTACTTCCGTGTCGTCCGCGGTGCGCAAAGCTGGATCGTCATGGACGCGCCACCGGACCGTGAGAACCTCGAACCCTTCATTGCGATCGCGCGCCTGTCCGAAGCCGCCGGACTGAATGCACCCAAGGTGCTGGCCGAAGATCGCGAGCGTGGGTATCTGCTGCTCAGCGACCTGGGCCGGCAGACCTTCCTGCATGTGCTGACGGCGGAGAATGCCGATCCGTTGATGCAGGACGCAATCAGTGCGCTGATCTGCTGGCAGCTGGCGAGCCGTGAAGGCGTGCTGCCAGCGTACGACGCCGCGATGCTGCAGCGTGAGCTGGATCTGTTCCCGGACTGGTATGTCGGCCGTCACCTCGCTCGCACGCTGAGTGTCGTGCAGCGTGCGAGCCTGACGCAGATCGAGCAGCAGCTGATCGCCTCGGCGCTGGCGCAGCCCAAGGTCTATGTGCACCGCGACTACATGCCGCGCAATCTGATGGTGTCGACGCCCAGCCCCGGCGTGCTCGATTTCCAGGACGCGGTCTACGGTCCGATCAGTTATGACGTGGTCTCGCTGTTCCGCGATGCGTTCATGTCCTGGCCGGCCGAGCGCGTCGAGCAATGGATGCGTCTGTACTGGCAGCAGGCCACCGCCGCAGGCCTGCCGGTCGACGCAAGCTTCGATGATTTTCGCCGTGCCGCCGACTGGATGGGCCTGCAGCGCCATCTCAAGGTGATCGGCATCTTCGCGCGCATCCAGCATCGCGACGGCAAGCCTCAGTACCTCGCCGACGTGCCGCGCTTCATCCGCTACGTGCGCGAGGTGGCGGGCAAGTATCCGGAACTTGCAGCGCTGGTCGCACTGTTCGACCAGTTGGGCATGCAGGCGTGAGCGACGTGTCGTTCATCCGCGCCTTCATCCTCGCAGCCGGGCGCGGTGAGCGCATGCGGCCGCTGACCAATCAAACCCCCAAACCGCTGCTGAAAGTGGGCGGCATGCCGCTGATCGAGACCCACCTGCAGCGCCTGCACACCGCGGGTTTTCGCACGATCGTGATCAATCTCGGCTGGCTCGGCGAGCAACTGCGCACGGCGCTGGGTGACGGCACGCGCTTCGGAGTGAGCATCGAATATTCGGACGAAGGCTGGCCGGCGCTCGAAACCGGCGGCGGCGTGCATCACGCCCTGCCGCTGCTCGGCGATGCCCCGTTCGTCGTCGTCAATGGTGATGTGTATTGCGACGTCGACCTGCGTGCCCTGCGCGAGCGTGCGGCATCGCTGCCGGCGGATGTGCTGGCGCACCTGGTCATGGTGCCCAACCCCGCGCAGCATCCGAAAGGAGATTTCGTCTTCAGCGGCTCGCAGCTGCGCGACGAAGCGGGCGAGCGCTACACCTTCAGCGGCATCTCGATCCAGCGTCCGGCACTGTTCAAGGACTGCGCGCCGGGTGCCTTCAGTGTCGTGCCGCTGTGGCGGCAGGCGATGAAGACCGGCCAGGTCACCGGCGAGCTGCACCGCGGACTGTGGTCTGATGTCGGTACCGTTGAGCGCCTTGAAGCGTTGAATCAATCTCTGAAGCACCCATAAAAACTCCGTTCGTCTCGTGTACCACAAGTGCATCGAGAGCAGCACCAAAATTGCCGTAACCAACTATCAATTCGATGACCCTCGTCAAAACCGACCCCGCCAAGCTGATCCCCACCGCCGAGGCGCTGGAGCGCAGCGCCCAGCTCGTCCTTGACGTCGCCCGTGCACAAGGCGCAACGCAGTCCGAGGTCAGCGTGTCAGGTAGCCGCGGCCTGTCGGTCAGTGTGCGCAAGGGTGAGGTCGAGAGTCTGGAGTTCCAGCAGGATCGCGATCTCGGCGTCACGGTCTACATCGGCAACCGCAAGGGCAATGCCAGCACTGGCGACCTAAGCGATGAAGGCATCCGCTCTGCGGTTGCCGCCGCGCTCGACATCGCCCGCGCCACGGGTGAAGACCCGAGCAACGGCCTCGCCGATGCTGCGCTGATGGCGAGGCATTTTCCGGATCTGGATCTCGATCATCCCTGGGATC